>JAZLEH010000063.1:0-5874 GCA_045615165.1 Eubacteriales bacterium
GTTATAGCGAACGAGGTGAGCGTACTGCTCGTTCCCTCGAGGATATCAACGACCTCAACTCCGCACGCCTTTGCACACTTGTAGATGAAGGTAAAGCTAAAGTCGGTTTCTCCCTTTTCGAGAACCTCGTACTCCTCAACAGATACGCCGGTGAGCTTTGCAAGCTCCTCTACCGAGTATCCCTTCGCTTCGCGCAGGTCCTTGATTCTGCCTGCGACCTCTTTCAAACTGTAATCCATTTCCGTTCTCCTTATCTCTTTTTGAGATGATATTACAAATCTGAATAAAACAAAAAGCCCGCCTCAAAAGAATAGACTTTGAGACGAGCTGAAATAACCCGCGGTACCACTCAAATTACGGAGAAAATCCCCGTCACTTTCCAGGCTCTAACAAGCCTTTTGCCTTTACGCAGCAATACGGAAGGAGCCTACTCTGCATAGCGTTTCGGTCCTCCGACTCGGAGGTGATAAGTCATTGGAATGCCTCACCGTTGCCTCGCACCACCCGGCAACTCTCTCAAGGATCTGCAATCCGACCGTCCTCGTCAAAGTCGTTGTTTGTGATATTCAAATTTGAAAGTATTATACACCCTTTTTTTCGGTTTGTCAATAGTTTTTACGAAAAAATCGTTATTTGCGCACGAATGCGCTTAAAATTTAATCTTCCTTTATTATATATCGGAAAATTATTCAATTCCGAAAAGCCTTGCCGCGTTATTTGCGAATATATCCTCGCGCTCCTTTTCGGTAAGGTCAACCCTCATAAATCGCTCGACCTCCGACTCGGGAGTCCAGAGGGGATAGTCCGTTCCGAAGAGGACTCTCTCCGTTCCGTAAGCGTGCATAAGATTCTTTGCAACCTCGGGGGAGATTGCGTAAAGAGAGGACGAGCAGTCAACGTAAAGGTTCTCGTATTTCGTAAGCTCACGCGTAGCCTCCTCCCACACCGACCAGCCGCCGAAATGCGCGCCGATGACCGTGAGATTTTTATAGATATCAAGGATCGGCTTAAGCCTGTTGGGGTTGGAGTAATCGTAGCGATGGTCGCCCGTGTGCATAAGAATGGGGAGTCTTCCTTCGCAAAGCTCGTATATCTTAAGCATACGGTAATCGTCGATCTTGAAGCGCTGAATATCGGGGTGAAGCTTTACGCCCTTAAGCCCGAGAGCTATTATCTCGTTGACGTCGGCTTCGATATCCTCACTGTCGGGATGAAGAGTGCCGAGTCCCGTGAATTTCCCCTCACTCGCCTTAACCTCATTTGCAATGAAATTATTTATGCTTGAAACCTGCTTCGGGGTGGTTGCGACCGACTGAACTATAAAGTGATCGATCCCTGCCATAGCTCCGTGCTCAACGAGAGTGGAAACTCTGCCGTCCATTGATGCGGGAAGATCGTAAAATCCACCCGTGCTGTCGGATGCCTTTTGCGCTATTTTATCGGGATATATATGGCAATGGGAATCAATTATTCTGTACTTTTTCATTTGCTGTGCCTTTCGAAAAATGCGGGAAAATTATTCTGCTTCTATGAAATATACCGTATAAGATGAAAGCGCGAGTCTTACCTCGTTATCCGACTCCGAGAGAAGTCCGAATCCACCGTCACAAAGTCCGTATACCTTAATTTTCTTTCCCGGAATCTTAAGGGTGAAGCCGTCGGAGGGCTTACGGTAATTACTGATAAGCGCGTAGGTTTTCGAGCCGTTAACCGCGGCAACCGCGTAGGGCTCGCTGGGATTTTTCTCTATTTCAAGAGAAGCCTCTGAGGTAAAGAGGTTAGAAAAAGCGTGGAAAACGTGCGACACGGGTGTGTACCCGCCGCTTCTCATATAGAGAAGCCCGTTATATACCGACGGCTGACTTGCAACGTAATACTGCGCCATATCAACGCTTCCCTCCTGCATAAGGGCGAGTGCCGCCGCGCAGAAGCTTGCGCCAACCATAGTGTCCTTATCCTCAAACTGCTTGCCCTCAGCACCGTAGTTCCATTCGTTGAGGTGGGATTCGGTGTTATAGAATCCGTAAGCGTCAAGGTTCTTGCGCACGTAGTCTGCAGATGCGATAACGTCAGAGAGCTTATCGGTATAGATATGCCAAGAATAGAAGTCAAGGGGGCAATTCTCCGCCTTTACCATCTTTAAAAATTCAATGAACCACACGGGGAAGGTCTTGTAGAAATCGCTCATTCCCTCGATGAACGCCGCGTACATACCCGAGCTTCCGTAGCCGCCGATCTTAATATTCGGGAAGCAAGATTTGAGGTGCTTTGATGCGACCTTATAAAGCTCAAAGAACTCCTCACGCGTGCCCGACCACATAGGCGGATTTTCGGGCTCGTTCCATATTTCCCAATACTCGATTCCCCACTCGCGGCCGTTTGCCCAGCCCTCGTTATAGTGGCGGATTATATGCTCGCAGATGCGCGCCCATTTATGAGGATCTTTCGGGGGGATAGTATTATACTTTTTTGAGCCCCATTCGATAGTTATTCCGAGGCGGTAAACTACGTTTGCGCCGCTTCTGATTATTGCGCCGATATATTCGTCGGTATAGTGGAAATCATAATTTGCGGGATCTGTCTCGTCCGCGTCAAAGTTCGGGAAGACGTTGGGCACGTCAACGAAATGCGTTCCACCGTATGAGCCACAGCAATCGTGAAGGCGTGATCTCGGAATTCCGAGGTATTTAAAGAAATTAAAGATCCTCGCCTGGTCGTCGCCCGCTCTCTTATTATACGGAGCGCAGTTAACTCCGTTAAGCTCTTTTATCGCGCTGAGTCTGTTTTCGGTTATAAGCATAATATATTCTCCTTATTTTGAATAACTGGTGGCGTTATTCGTCAAAATTTCTGAACTCTTCGCCGCGCTTGGTGCTTGCGTTAAACCACTTTGTGAAGTGGCCGAAGCCAGCCGCGTGGTCGTACCATCGCTCAAATTCAAGCTCGCGCTTTCCGCATTCGCTCTTAAGGCGCTCAAATTTTTCCAGCGCCGCCTCGTCGTCGCCAACGCACTTTGATATAAGGGCATCGGCAAACGCCTCTGCATAATCGGCGTGGAATTCAAGAAGCCTTACCGAAAGGGTTCTTACGCGGTAGTCGGAATTATAGTGATCACAGATGAGCTTTCTTCCCTCTTCTATTATTCCCTTTACCGATTTGAGATCGTCGAGCTTATCGGGGTTATACCATTCCGATCTTCCCGTGCCGATATTCGCCTCGGAGGAGAAATATTCGTGACCGAACGCGTCGCCGAGCTTTTCAAGATAGTCGGCGAAGAGCATCCAATCGTCGCCAAACGCCGCCTTGAAGTATTCCTCCTTTATCTCTTCTGCCGTGAGAGAGGAATCGTAGAGCGTTCTTGCATAAGTATAGAAAACGAGTCCCGTCGGGAAGAAGCATCTTTGCGAGCCGTCCTCGATAACGCCGTGGATGTTGTTTTCCTTATAGAATTTTATATCGTCGTTTACGATATTTGCAAGTGAGATACCGCCCATATCGTAGAAGAAATGTCTGTAGAAATGATATTCGTACGCGAGGTTTGCGCCCTCCCATACGCGCATCCAATCCTTGAAATGCCAGATGGTTTCACCCGTTGTCATAGGAATGTTATCGTTTCTCTTATAGGGTGCGGGAGGAGTCTTGACCACCTCTGCGCGGGAGAGAGGAATAGAAAATCTTCTTCCCGAGGGGGCAAAGAGCATAGCGAAGCGCTTCGGGTTTTCGATCCTGACGGTTTCGGGAGCGAACGCCGTTTCACGGTAGGCAATGAAGACTATGCGGGTATCGAGATTTCTCTTTGAAAGCTCCTTATCGATATCGTTAAGAAGCATTACGTAGTAATCGGTGGGAATCTTCTTTTTGCATTCGTCGCACTCGCAGTGATTATTTCTGTCGTCTGCGAGCCATACGTGAAGATAGTCGGAATTAGAGTGATTTTTTGCATAATCGGCTACGTATTCCGCGACGATCCTTCTCGCCTCTGGATTTGACATACAGAATTGCGTACAAGTTCCGAATCTCCAAACGGCGCGCTTACCGCCCGTGAGAGCGCAAAGAGCGAGAAACTGCTTCTGCTCGTCGGTGAAGGTCGCGTTTATAACGTCCGCGCCGACTCTTAGGTCTGCATCGATTCCAAAGGGCTGAGTCGTCCATCCGTGACCGATATCGTGGAACATAAGTCCGCGCTTCGATATCTCCGATTCGCACTGGCGCTTCCACTGAAGCACCTGCTTTGCGCTTATAGGCTCGGGCGCGCGGTTCATAGTGTTCTGCGCGTGGTTATAATAGGTTTGATAGTAGCATATCGGAGTGAAAAATTCAAGCATAAATATATTCATTCCGAGCTTCGGAACGAACTCGATCGCATCGAGCATATCCGACTGGTATTCAGCGCCCTCGTTGCACCATCCGCGATAGCGCGAGGTGGGCTTGTGGCGGTATTTTACAGGCTTTATATCCTGCATAGGTATGAATTCACCGTCAACGCCGGGCATAAGCCAACGGCATCCGTTCCGTCTTAAATACTCGTAAACCGCAAGAAGAATGCTTCTAGGGTTATCACCCGCGATAATACCGCCGAAATTATCGGTATCGATATAGAGAATATCGTCGAGGTCGGGCTCTTCGGCATCCGAGATATCGAATCCGAAATCCTGCATAAGTCCGAGGCGGAAGCCGTCCTTTGCATCGGGATCATAATAGATCTCGATATTACCGCATTCGGGCATCATCATTCGAAGATATTTACGAAGCTCCTCTGCCGCGTAATCGATAACCTCACACGAGGTGATCTTATTTATAGAAAACATACCTATCTCCTTTATTAACGAAAAAAGCAGAAGCGCGGCCGTAAAGACCGCGCTTTGATATATTAATTTGCCGCCTTTACGATAGTAGTGAACTTGTCGGTCTTAAGCGACGCACCGCCGATAAGGCCGCCGTCAACGTTAACCTTTGCAAGAAGCTCTGCCGCATTTGCATCGTTCATAGATCCGCCGTACTGAACGGTGACCTCCTCTGCCGCCTCTTTGCCGAATGCCTCTGCAATAGCCGCTCTAACGAAGCCGTTACCCTCGTCTGCCTGATCTGCGGTAGCGGTAACACCCGTACCAATAGCCCAAACGGGCTCGTATGCTACGATAACGTTCTTAAGCTGTTCAGCGGATACGCCCGTAAGAGCAATCTTGGTCTGATACTTAAGAAGAGTTTCGGTGTAGCCAAGCTCGCGCTCTTCAAGAGTCTCACCTACGCAAACGATAGCCTTAAGACCTGCTTCGAGAGCCGCCTTGGTGCGAAGGTTTACGGTCTTGTCGGTTTCGCCGAAATACTGACGGCGCTCGGAGTGACCGATAACGACGTATTCAACGCCTGCCTCAACGAGCATCGCTGCGGAAAGCTCGCCGGTGTATGCACCGGAAGCCTTGAAATGCACGTTTTCAGCGCCAATCTTTATGTTAGTTCCCTTTGCAGCCTCTACTGCGGCGGGAATGTCGATTGCGGGTACGCAAAGCACGATATCGCACTTATCAAGACCTGCAACCATGGGAGCAAGCTCGGTGATGAACTTCTTCGTTTCCGAAGGAGTCATATTCATTTTCCAGTTTCCTGCTATTACTGTTCTTCTCATAATATAATCCTCGTTATGTTTATGGGGTGTCGCTTTGGGCAACACCCCGATTTGCTTTTAAGTTTTGCTATGCCGAGCGGTCGGCGGTTATATCCAAAATTACTTGTCTTCGAGGCAGGAAACGCCGGGAAGATCCTTACCCTCAAGGAATTCGAGAGATGCTCCACCACCGGTAGAAATGTGAGTGATCTTGGGAGCGAAGCCGAGCTGCTCGCATGCTGCTGCGGAGTCACCGCCGCCAACGATGG
>JAZLEH010000064.1:0-2061 GCA_045615165.1 Eubacteriales bacterium
ATGGACATTACCGGTCTTGAGCTTACGCCGGGAAACCCTACCGTTTGTCTTGGTAACGGCGAGCAAGGTTTTGAGTGTTGTTGCGACGAGTGTGATTACTTTTTGCTTTGTTTTCCCGAGTTTGATGTTCAAATCAAAAAATAAAATATTGCTACAAGTAAAGATAATACTCCAAAATAGTCAAAAAATGACAGAGAATGTAAAGTGTTCTCTGTCATTTTTATCGGTAAATAAGATATTATTTTTAAGTTCAAAAACTGTCCTTAAGAGTACGCGCCATTCTCTGTCCTTTTTTTATTATTTAAGGGGAATATAGAACCAATCCGCGGTATGGTCGGGAATTGTTTCGAGAATCTCTTGCGCCTTTTTGTCATATCCGTCCGACTCAAAATGCGCGCTTAAAGTCATAAGTCTGTCGAGCATTGACCTCGGAACTCCGCTTGGATTTATCTCCTGATAGGGGAATGCTTCGGGATTCTTGAAATATGGATAGATAAAGTCGATCGCTTTCTTTAACGCTGGCGCGCCAAACTTTTCGTCGTATCCCCAATATTCCGAATATCCGCACGCATCTGCGATATTCGCAAGAAGCGAGAATGCGCGCAAATTGGAGAGCGAGTAGACCATTGCCATAGTCCTTGCAAGCTCGAGCGGTTGCGCACCGTCGGGCTCAATCTGCGATCTTATGCGGCGGGCGTATGCTGTGGTGCATATCTTTTTTGCAAGCTCGGGGCGATCTGTGAAGATTGCGGCAGAGAGAACGTGAACGTCGTAATAAGTGCCGTGATTATTCAATTCGCACTCCTCGGTAAGTCCCTTTTCGCTCGTGAGCATCCAGTTGGTAAAATCGCTATACCATTTTTTTAAGGCGGTGAGATTTTCCTCTGAAATACATCCGAGATAATCGAGGATTCCTACGGCATCGAATATCTTGTAGGAGCGCATTGAAAAGTCTATAACGCCAATTCCTCGCCCCGTGCATATTCCGGGAATCGCCTGCGAGTATTCCGCGTGGGGCGTCATATAAGTCTCGGGGTTTAAATGCCAGTCATAGATCGTCTTTTCGGAGGCTACGGCGTATTCCTTATTATCAAAGTAGAATGCCGCCAGCGCAAGTGTGAGCGCCTTGTCAGCCATCGCGTCGTAGCTTATCGGATCTTTTGCGGCAGGGGTGGTTTCACCGTCGCGCCTTACATAGGGAAGTCCGTCGGGCGTGTCGGGATTCGGCCACCAATAAGTGCCGATAGAGCAATAGTCGTGTTTGTTTCCGCTTGCAGCGGTTGCAATCCTTTCGGTTACGGCATAAAGGGGAGAGGACAAAAGCGCATCTGCCTTTTTTTGAAGCAAAGCGAGCCTTTCCTCGGGAATGCCGTCGTTTTTCATTTTTATAAGAAGCTCGCCCGAAAACGAGATAGTGTTTAATTTATTCTGCATTTTTCTCCTCCGCGTTGTTTTCTTCATTATATCATAAATAGTACCGAATGTAAATAGAAAAGAGGTCGAAAACGACCTCTTTTCATATTAGTTATTAAGCAAACCAAACGCGGAAAGGAATTCCTTAAGTCGCGGATGTGTGGGATTGCCGAAGATATCCTCGGGCGACCCCTCCTCTGCAACGACTCCGCCGTCCATAAAGACGACCTTGTCCGAAACCTCACGCGCAAAGCCCATTTCGTGCGTTATGATGACCATCGTCATATCTCTCGCCGCGAGGCTCTTGATAACCTTAAGCACCTCACCGGTGATCTCGGGGTCAAGGGCACTGGTCGGCTCGTCAAAGAAGAGTATGTCGGGATTCATCATAAGCGCTCTCGCAATAGAGACTCTCTGCTGCTGACCGCCCGAGAGCTGACAGGGATAAAAATCTCTCTTGTCGCTCATTCCAACGGTTTCAAGAAGGTTGGTTGCGTTTGCGTATATTTTTTCCTGCTCGCTCTTCAGCCACTCGCGACCGAGCTTCTCCTTCTTTGCCTTCGTCTTTGCCTTAAGCATCGGGGCAAGGGTGAGATTCTGGAACGCGGTATACTGCGGGAACAGATGGAAGGATTGGAAAACAAGACC
>JAZLEH010000065.1:0-7094 GCA_045615165.1 Eubacteriales bacterium
ATTTTAACTCTTTCGTAACGTTGGTTTTATTAAGGCGACAAGTCGATGCTTTAACGCAGTATACGGCAATTTATACAATCAGCATTGCGTCGCCGAAGGAGAAGAAACGATACCCACCCCTTACCGCCTCTTCATAAGCTCCCATCACAAAATCCTTGCCCGCAAGAGCGCTTACAAGCATTATGAGGGTGCTTTCGGGGAGGTGGAAGTTGGTTATCAGGGCGTCGGTCGCCTTGAATTTGTAGCCGGGGTAGATGAAGATGCCGGTCTCCCCCTTTATGGGATGCACGATTCCGTCGGAATCGGAAGCGCTCTCAAGAACGCGGCAGGAGGTTGTTCCGACGGCGATTATCCTTCCACCGTTGCGGCGGCGGCGATTGATCTCATCAGCGACCTCATCGGGAACGAAGAAATACTCGCCGTGCATAAGATGATCCTCAATCCTCTCCACCTTGACGGGACGGAACGTTCCGAGTCCAACGTGAAGAGTTACCTCACCGAAGCCAACTCCCTTTGCCTTAATGCGCTCGATAAGCTCCTTCGTGAAATGGAGTCCCGCCGTGGGAGCGGCGGCAGAGCCTTCTTTTTTAGCGTAGACGGTCTGGTAATCGTCCTTGTTTTCAAGCTTTTTAGTTATGTAGGGCGGCAGGGGCATATTGCCTACCGCATCGAGAACCTCGTAAATATTTGCGTATTTTTCGGTATCGTACTCAAATTTTACTACTCTGTTCCCCCCCTCAACGATATCGGTGACGGTTGCACGGAGTATGTCGGCGAAGGTGAACGACGCGCCAACCTTAGCCCTCTTACCGGGGCGAACGAGCGTTTCCCATTCTCCCGAATCAAGCATACGCAAAAGGAGAAGCTCCATATCCGATCCCGTCTTTTCGGTCTTGCCGAGAAGCCTCGCGGGGATGACCTTCGAGGAGTTAACGACGAGCATATCCTTCGGATCAAGATAATCGATTATATCGGAAAATATTTTATGATCGATCGACTGCTTTTCTCTTGAAAGAACCATCATTCGACAACCGTCGCGCTCCGCGCTCGGTGTCTGTGCGATAAGCTCCTCGGGCAGATCGTAATAAAAATCACTCGTTTCGAGAGTGGTGGGCACTCGTTCATTCAATATTTCGTTTTTAATTTCTTCCATATTAAGTTAAAATTCGCAAAAAATGCGTCACTTTCATAAGATATAACGTGTATAGTATTACTATTATACTATATTATAATAATTTTTTCAAGGGCAAGACGACAAGATGAAGAAGAAACTTGTTTTTAAGGGCGCGGCAACCGCTCTCGTCACGCCGTTTATCAACGGAAATATAGATTATAGCGCGCTTGATGCGATCATAGAGCAACAGATCGAGGGGGGAATATCAGCTCTCGTTATCGGCGGAACGACGGGTGAAGCCGCGACGCTCTCCCCTGCCGAGCGCTTCGAATTATACGGTTACGCAAAAGCGAAGGTCGACGGACGGGCGAAGCTCATTTTCGGAACGGGCACGAACGACACGCGAGTCGCGATCGAGCATACGAAAATGGCAGAGGAGCTTCGGGCAGACGGAGTTCTTATCGTGACGCCGTATTACAATAAAGGAACTCACAAGGGTGTGCTTGAGCATTACAAAATGATCGCGTCGGAAACCGAGCTTCCGATAATTTTATATAACGTTCCGTCACGGACGGGAGTTAATTTAACGATAAAGCAGCTCGACGAGCTTGCAAAGATAGAAAACGTCGTCGGAATCAAGGAAGCCGCAGACTCGATAGACCGACTTACCGAAATATCGGGATTCGGAGATGAGCTTTACCTTTACGCAGGAAACGACACGCAGATCTATCCGACGCTTGCGCTCGGAGGAATGGGCGTGATCTCGGTCATATCAAACCTTTACCCCGCGTTTGTCAGAGATATCTGTCAAAATTATTTTGAAGGTGATCGCGAGAGGTCGCATAGGGAGCAATTAAAAATATTCAATCTCTCGCGGGCAATGTTCATCGAAACGAACCCGACGCCTATAAAATATGCGATGAGCCTTCATGGACTTTGCCGCGCAGAGCTTCGGCTACCGCTTGCAGAGGCAGAGGACCGGACGAAGGATGAGATAAGAAAAGAGCTAACAGACTTTGAAGGCGTGATCTGACAAGCAAAAGCGGCCGTCCCATAGGAACAGCCGCTTTTCGGTTAATTTACAACGCTTCCATCTATAATAGTTATAGCGGGCATAGCGCCGATGTTCTTGATCGGGTCGTCCTGCCAGATAACGACGTCGCCATCCTTGCCGACCTCAAGCGTTCCGACTCTGTCGGAAATGCCGATCGATTCAGCAGGATTTTTTGTTATGGCGAGCCAGCCCTCCTCATAAGGAAGTCCGTCAGCAACCGCAAGGCCCGCGCAAAGAGCGAGACGATCGATTCCCGTAACGGGAGCGTCGGTTATAATGCTTATCTTCACGCCGGCGTTATAAAGAGCCGCGGCGGTCGAGAAGGTTTTATTTTTAAGCTCGATCTTTGATTTGCTCGTAAACGAAGGACCTACGAATGCGGGATACCCCTCCTTTGCGAGCTCGTCTGCAATAAGGTGGCCCTCGGTGCAGTGATCAAGCGTGAGCTTAACGCCGAATTCCTTTGCGATTCTTATCGAGGTAAGGATATCGTTTGCCTGATGGGCGTGCGCCTTAAGCGGAATTTCTCCCTTGATTACGGGAATCATCGCCTCAAGCTTCATATCGAACGCGGGATCCTTTCCGTCTTCCTTAGCCTTAAGATAATTCCTCGTCTTAAAAAGAAGCTCGCGCAAAAGAGAAGCGTTTGCCATTCTCGTTACGGGGGCTTTTCCACCCGAGTTGCCGTAAGCGCCCTTAGGGTTTTCACCAAACGCGCACTTCATTGCGATGGGATCTTTAACGATCATATTGTCGATTCTTTTTCCAACGGTCTTAACCGCGGCGAAAGTACCGCCGACAACGTTTGCGCTACCGGGGCCGGTGCAAACGGTAGTCACACCGCTCTTGCGAGCATCATAAAAATACTCGTCCATAGGATTCAATCCGTCGATCGCTCTCATTTGGGGAGTGATGGGATCAGACTTTTCATTAACGTCGTTGCCCTCCCAGCGCATAGCTGCGTCGTGCATTCCAACGTGGCAATGCGCCTCAACGAGTCCGGGGGTGACGAGTCTGTTTTCAGCATCGATGACCTTGCATCCAACAGGAGCCTTAACCGATTCACCGATCTCCTTTATCTTGCCGTCGTTGCCGATAAGAATTGAACCGGATTTTATATCATCTCCGCACATCGTTTTTATGTATCCGTTGATTATAAGCGTCATTTTTGCGCACCTCTGTTTACATTTTCTTAGCTTAAACCGATTTTATCATATTTGAATCAACAACCTCGATATACGCATTTGCGTCAATAGACGAGACGAGATTCGAGAAGAATTCGGTCACGGGAAACTCGGTATAGTAGTGGCCGGCTTCAACGAGATTGATGCCCATATCCGCCGCTTCCTCCATCACGTTATAGCTGAGTCTTCCCGAAAGGAAGGTGTCAGCCTCCGCTTCGATTGCAGCCTTCACGTAATCCTTACCGTCGCCACCAACAATGGCAACTCTTTTGACCGCGTTATAGGCGTCGGCATATCTTACCGTATCCGCTCCGAGCTGAAGCTTTATATCCTCTGCAAAATGCTCAAGCTCGCGCTCCTCGGGAAGATCGCCTATCCTTCCGAGACCGTCCTCGCCAAAGGGTTCGGCGTTTGAAATCCCAACGTAGTCGGAGAGAATATCGTTTACTCCTCCGGAAACTCTATCGGCGCGTGTGTGGAAGGAAAATACCGCAACGTTATTCGAGACAAGCTTTATAAGCTTTCTTGATATATGATTTTCCTCTGTAAGCCTCGACACCGGCTTGAATATTAATGGATGATGGGATATTATAAGGTCAAAATTACGACTTATTGCGTAATCAACGACCTCCTCGGTAACGTCAAGAGCGATAAGAACTCTGTTAACGTCTGCCGACATATCTGCCGCGCACATAATTCCGTCGTTATCCCATTCGCAGGAAAGAGATTCGGGAATGCGCTCGCGGAGCTTTTCATATAACGTTTTAACCGTCATTTTCGTTCCCTCCGGATAAAATGCATTCGTATTCATTGATCATACGGCGCTCTGTTGAATCGGGCTGTCCGCTCGCTTCCTTACCAAGAGCCGCTTTATAAAGCGCTTTAAGCTTGCCGTCAATATATCCACGTTTTTCACTGCTCATATCGCGAGCGTCGGAAAGGTCTCCGAATTCGGCTTCAAAATCGGATATTTTCCTTGACACGCCGGAATATTTCACGAGCATACAGAGATAATATTTACCTGCGTCGCAAGAATAGCTCTCACCGACGACCGCAAATCCGTTTTCGTAAAGATACCTTCTGAGAGACGCCTGACGGGTCATCGGCTGTAATATAAGATTTACAGCACTATCCTTAAGGTGCGGAGCGCGATCGATTATATCGGCTATAAGCTCGCCGCCCATTCCGCATATCGCGTAATCGGTAATTCCCATTCCGCAAAGCTCGCAGGCTCCGTCGGAAAGCTTAAAGATTATTTTATCGAAAAATCCCGCGTCAGCGGCGTTCTTACGCGCGCTTTCTAGCGGACCTTCATTAATATCGGCGCACACGGCACGCTCAATTATTCCCTCTCCGAGCAAAAAGAGAGGCAGGTATGCGTGATCTGTGCCAACGTCGGCAAAATACGCGCCCTGCCTCACGAATTTTGCAGCGGAAAGCAGTCGGTTACCTACTGAGTGCTTCACTTGCTTGCAAGAAACTCGTTGATCTTCTTTACGAGAGCATCTGCATCAGTACCGTGAACCATGCATGCATCCTCGATAGACTCACCTCTCGAATGGGGACAACCAAGGCAATGCATTCCTATTTCAAAGAAGAACTGCGCGGTCTCCACATTAAAATCGAGGATGTCTCCGATAAGAGTTTGTTTTGTTACTATCATTTTCTTTGCCTTTCACAAAATATTTTGCATAAATATTATACCACAGTGAAAGGCAAAAATCAATATATATTTAATTTATTTTTGCGAGGGGCGGAGAATCACGTATCTGTCAAACGAAATAAGAGAAACGAGAAGATTCTTATATTCGTTGGTCGAAACCTCGTGATATTTTGCTATTCCGTCGGCGCTCGTGATACCGATCATTCTTCCCTCACCGAGGTATACGTATGCTTCAACGGTAGCGGAATCCGTCGTCTCATCGCCGTATTCGGCAATAATTACATCACCGACGGAGAGATTCTTCAAGGTAACGAGTCTTATACGTCCGTTGTCGGTGAAGTAACCGCTTCTTATCGAATAGCCTCCGTAGAGATTTTCAACGAGAAGCTCGTAAAGGTCGGACTCCTTATTAACAGACTTGTTCTCGATGCTGATAAGATCGGCGAGGATCGAAAGCGCGGTCTCGTTATCGAGTATATCGTCGCATCCGATCGACTGATAAAGCGCCTTCACCATAAGTATGGGATCTGCAAATTCAATCTCGGAGGCTACGATTGCTTCCGCCGCCTCGACAAGTCCCGCAAGAGTCTGCTTGCTATAGCCGGAAACGGTGTTGACAAGCTTATTGAGTCCAACTCCATTTACGTTACCCTCGGTAGATTCGATTGCGAATCCCGCCTCGTCTGCCACGACGGTAACTACGTAGGTTATATACACGGTCTCGCCCGCATCGATGTCACCCGTCCAGCTGAGAGCGCCGTTTTCATTGACAAGCCCGGGAGTGCCGCCGATGAATTCGCATCCCTCGGGAACGAACTCGTGAAGCGCAACACCGGAAACGTCGTTTTTCGACTTATTTTCAAGCTTGACCGAATAGATAATGGACTCACCCGTGTGAACGGAGGTGTAAGGTCCTACGTTCGAGCTTTTCTCCATCGTGATGCCGGGAATAGTCATTCTGGAGGTGGTTTCATCGGTGAGCGTAAGTCCTCTTGCAAGGGGACGAAGAAGCACGAGCGTTACATTATTATCGGCGAGAAGATATCTTCCGTGATCCTTATCAAGCACATCAGACAGCTTCATTTTTGATATCGTTCCGCTTTTTATTTCTTGCGCGTTTGCCTGGTCGTATGCGTTATGGGGATCACTCGTATCATACTCGTAGGAAGAGCCGGTGGAATGAAGGAAATATCCGTTGCCGACGTATATGATGGCGTGTCCCGTTTCGCTTGTACGGCGGTTGATTATTACGTCGCCGATCTCAAGCGTGTTCTCGATCATATTAAGGAATTCTGCCTTCTTTTCGTCGGTATCAAGCTCGGAAAGAACCCAATATCCTACGACGTCGGGATTTACGCCGAGATAATCCTTTGCATATCCCGTAAGCTTGCCCGTCTGAGGCGAGATAACGGTATGCTCGAAGGGAGCGATATTCTCTCCGAACGCCTCGTAATATACCGCGTTAACGAAGGACGAGCAGTCAAGGTGAAGCCTTGAATCAGCGGTCGCATCCTCGGGCGAGGGATTTATGTTTCTTCTCGTTCCGTACTGATCGTAGTGAATGTAATTGCCTTTATAGTAGAAGGCGTAAGCAACCTCAACGAGCGCCGAATGCTCCGGGGTAACGACCGATTCAAGCGTGATCCAGCTTTCGTCGACTACGGAGAACTCATAACAATCGTCTCCAAAGCCCGAGGGGATCGCAAATATTTCGCCCGTAAATTTCTTTCCGGGGAAGGTGGATGACGCCGCGCCGAATCTTTCCTCAATATACTCAGCGCCAACAGTTCCTGCGGCGATTTTTACGACACGGATGCCGTCGGGCTTGACCTCCGTGATATTCTTCGCCGACTCGTTCATGTGGATTATGTATCCGTCGGTATCCTTCAGAATATAAAGCTCGCCGTAGATTTTATACATCGTGTCAGAGGAGAGCTTAGAGCCTTTAAGGGTGTCCTGCATCCTTCTCCAGCCGCCGATTCCGGTCGCGGAGGAATACTCGCCCGCAAGTGAGTTATCGGAGGAAACGACGCTCAGCGCATCGCTCTCGGAATATTCAAGATAAGTACCGCCACTCTT
>JAZLEH010000066.1:0-7693 GCA_045615165.1 Eubacteriales bacterium
GAAAGAGCGCAAAATAAATTTTCGTATTTGTTTTTTGGTGCGAGCATCGCATTTGACTAGTCAAACGCAAATATGGGCGAATCCCAAACCACTATACAAACAGAAAGAGCAGATACACAAGAATAAATCTTGTATGTCTGCTCTTTTTCTGTTGGTTTTAGTTTAGAGTTATGAGGCTCGCTATCGCTCGCCGTTATGAGTTTGCTTCGCAAACGTTATGATATGATTGCCCATCAAATCTTAAACTTGGGCGTTGCCCAATCATAACGATACGAAGTATCTCATAACTGATAACTTGCCCGCAAGGGCAATCATAACTTAGCGTGATTTGTCCGTTAAGGACATCACGCTATGAGGGCGAGGTTTTAAATATGCCGCAATATTGCTCGCGCTATTACCAATATCTTACGAACTTATCTCCGAGGATATATCTTGCGAGAGCTTCGAGGTAGAAGAAGTCGCCGTAAACGCCGACCTGATCAACGCCAAATCCGTGGGGCTTTGACGCGGTAACGCGAAGAACGAGACCGTCGTCGGTCGGGAATCCGTCGGTGCAGTTATCGATGATCGACTCAACCATCTGCGCCGCCGCGGATCTGTATATTGCAATATTTTCGTCGCCCTCGGGAAGATGCTTCGCCATTTCGTGCATACCCGTTGCGATGATAAGTCCCGCAGAGGTATCGCGCGCTTCGTCGCCCGATACGAAATCGAAGTCCCAATAGGGAATAAGATCCTCGGGAAGGTGGTTGAGCGCAAAGTAGGTTATATCTCTCTGAAGATCCTTTAAGAAGGGCTCGTGAGTGTAATTATAAGCCGCCGCCATAGCGTAAACGCCCCAAGAATGTCCGCGCGACCAGCAGGATTCCTCGCTGTTACCCTGAAGGGTAGTGCCTCTTACGGGGAGCGCGGTTTCGGGATCGAATATGTAGTGGTGGAACGAAGAAGCGTCGGAGCGGATAAGCAGGTGACTCGTCGTGATGAATTGGTTGAGTCCTGCGATATTATATCTTTCCTCACCCGTTTCCTTTCCTGCCCAAAGGAAGAGGCAGGCGTTCATCATCGTGTCCATCATGGTGCGGTAGCCCGTCGTCTTTATGTATTTGAGCTTTTCGCGCTGTACGTAGGCGTTGCCGTAGAAGTAATCTGCGGTTTCAAGAGCAATATCTCTTGCGTACTCGTTGCCCGTGAGCATATAAGCCGCCGCGCAAGAGGGCATATAGGGGAAGCCGACGTCGTGACCTTTGAGGTCAGTGCGCTTGTCAAGGCGAACCTTGTATGAGTCAAGGTGGCTCTCCGCAACCTCGCGGAAGAACTTATCCTCGGTGAGCTGATACGCAAGCCAGAAGCATCCTGTATACATACCCGAAACCCAGTTCTTGTTTCTGTCCCAGGTGTATTTAAAGTCGGTCGACCAGTTAGAGGGGAAGAGTCCGTAGTGCGATTTTGCCATATTGGCAAGTCTTTCGCAAGCCTTCTCTGCCGCCTTTTCAAGCTTAGCCTTCGAAATCTCGCGGGGCTTGCTAAATCTTTCGGGGTTATTTAAAATAATCTTTTCCGTTACCATTTTCTGCTCCTTACTTTATGGGATCAACCCAAAATCTCGTTATAAATTGATTTTGATTATTCGTTTTTCTGCCGCGGATCGAGTGGAGTCTGCCCTCCTTATGGAAGCTCCAAAGTCCCTCGTAAATAACCGCCGCAAATTGCTTTAACTTGCCCGCCTCGGAGATGAATTTGCAATCAACTCTCGGCTCGGACCATATATCGAGCCAGCTGTCAAGAATCGGAAGGTCGTATATCGAAAGGGGCTCTTTTTCCTTGCCCACAAGGCGCGCTTCCATTTCGTCGCGAATGAACTTTGCAACTCTGTAATCGATCTGCTCAACCTTAACTCCGTCGATCGTGGTTGTGTGGATCTGCACACCCTCCGGGGTAACTGTGGAAACCGAAGTCGGCGGAAGATGAAGCACGGGGCGCTTCTGTATCTCTTCGGGGAATGCGATCGGACAGGTCGCAAGATAGGTTTCGCCGTCGCCGAATCCAACCGTCATCGGACGGGTGATATTTCCTATCGCTATCGTGTCGGGAATATCTGCGTGAACGCTTAACGTAATATTGTCGGTCGGGAGAGTCGCGTGCGCATTCTTCACCGCCTCGGCAAACGCAAGCCTCTTATTTACCGCCGTGCTGTTATGAAGCTCGTCGCCGATCATAAAGGGGTATGGCTCGATGTAGTAGAAGATCTTGCCGTTTTTCATAATGCGGGGGCTTGCAGGGTTAAAGGGGAGCTCATCCTCGGTATAAGCGTGCATTCCGCGGTCAAGGAATGGGTTCATTATCTCTCTTTCCTTCGCGTAAAACTCGTCCGATCCCGTGCCGAGAGTAGTTCCGTTTTCAACTACCGCGAGCTTGCCGTATGGGTCAAGGAACGGGTGGCAACAGGTGATAAAGTCGCTATTCGTCCTCGTGTGGATGATACCCGTCGTTCCGGGAAGATCAAGAGCATCAGTCTCTCGAAGGAGTGCATCAACGTCTCCCAGCACCTTTCGCACGTAGAGCTTGCCCTCGTGAATGGTTGCAATACCCGTCGAAAGTCCGCCGTCAATATACTCGGTCTTTCGCATCATTTCAATAAGTATCGGTGCGGCGCGCTTGTCGCCCGAATATCCTGCTATAACGCACATATCGTTACTCCTTTGAAATCGTCTTTATCCCATTATAATATGTGCGCGACTCTTTGTCAAGCACTTGTCTCTCATTGCCCGCCTTTTGTGCAAAATGCTGAAAAAACGAGGCGCGTTTTTAATATTCTTTGGTAGGGGGTCATACTTACAAAGCGATAATTTGGTGGTAGAATAGAGCCAAGAAAGGAGAAAAATATGACCGAAAACAAAGACGACCTTAAAAATCTCTATTTTCCGCTGTTTTACGAATACCTTGAACTCACCGAAACGCTGACGAACGCCGAATTCGGACGGCTTGTAAGGCTTCTTTTATCGAGCGTTGGGGGCAAGCTTGATAAGGACGAGATACAGCCGAAGCTACGGCTTCCGTATTCCTTTATGATGGATAGCGCGATGAGGGTGTTCGGACGGCAGAAGGAGACGAGCGACAGATTTCGCGAGATGGCGAATAAGAGGTGGGAAAAGGAGAAAGGGGGCAAGAAAAAGCCGCACGATAATTATAGCGACATCGACCCCGATGAAGCCTTCCGCCTCGCGCTCGAACGAAGCTTTGGGGATGAGGTGTGACGGAATATAACAAGCCTTCTCCGATGGGTACAAAGCGGCGCTTTTTATAGCTCCCTCCGAGAGGGGGCTATGAAATCGGGAAATTAACCATACCTTCCTCCGAGAGGAAGGGGGACCACAAAGTGGTGGAAGGAGCCTGCGGATGATTTGCTCGGTTATTTTATGGAAACTATGCGATACATTCGCATTCTCCTTTCGTCTTTTGCTTCGCAAAATCCACCTTCCTCTCGGAGGAAGGTATGATTAGAGCCGAGGCGTGACCGAGCCGAAGCGAGAAGGCGACCACAAAGTGGTGGAAGGAGCCTGCGGATGATTTGCTCGGTTATCTTATGGAAACTATGCGATACATTCGCATTCTCCTTTCGTCTTTTGCTTCGCAAAATCCACCTTCCTCTCGGAGGAAGGTATATTATGGAGAAGCGGGAAGGCAATATATTCCTGTCCGCAAAAAAAGAGGCGCAATCGCGCCTCTTAATAATTGTTTCATTTAACACGGAACGGCTTCCCATAACAATGCGGCACAAAAGAAACCACATCAAGATATCAAACAATCCGTGAGGAACGATGTATCGCGTACCCCTCTGTAGGGACAGGCGTCCTCGACTGTCCGTAAAAAAAGAGGCGCGGTTGCGCCTCTTTATAGGTATTTAATTTAACACGGAACGGCTTCCTTTGCCATATTCACGCAATCCTCGTCGTTCTTGATAACCTCGAAGATGTGCGCAAGCCTGTCAACGCTCATCTTAACTGCCGCCTCGCCAAGCCTTTCGTTGCAGCCAAACGGCGCGGTTGCGGCATAAGAATTCGGGAAGTTTGACGAAAAGATATAGGGGAACTGAATTCCAAGCTCCTTGAGGTAATCGGCTCTGTGAGTTGAGAGTCCGCTTTCCGCGCCGAATCTGTCGGGAGCGACGAGCTCGGGATGCGTGCCGTAAACAAGCATCGTTTCGCCGAAGCACCCGTGACCAAACTGCGTATCGGGCGCAGTGAAGCGTTTAAGCGTTTCAATATCCTCGTCCTTTAGCATCGAGAAGTATTCGGGATCCTTTTTGATCGATTCGAGCATATTCACCGGCTTTAATTCGACGCCGAGATCGTACGCCCTGCACGCCATGGTTGCGTAATTTCTCTTCTTGTATGCCTGTGCGCGGAGGAAATATGAGATAAGACCGGTATTTCCGCCGTGAGAGCTGCAAATAAGTATCTTTCTGAATCCGTTTCTTGCGATCTCGTCGCAAAGCTCTTCAAGAACTCTGAGAAGCGTGTGGGGATTCATACCGACAAAGCCGTACTTTCCCATAGCCTCGGGATCATCGGTCGAATGGCTTGCAACGAGGTCGCCGAGCCACATCGTAGTCGGAAACATAACGACGCCTGCCTTCTCTGCGGCAAGCTCGACTATCTTATCGCCTTTAAGCGAGTCGGTTCCAACGGGAAGATGCTGACCGTGCTTTTCAAGGCAACCGAGCGCCATAACGCAAAGTCCGCCCGATTTTTCAATAGCCGCGTCAAATTCTTCCTCTCTTAAGTATTCCCATTTCATCGTTTACTGCTCCATTATAGTCTTTAATACTTCGCTGTAATCCGCTTTCTTAAGGTCTTCGAGGATAGCGGCAAGTCTGTCAACACTCATTTTGAGACCTGCTTCACCGATGGTCTTCGAGCAACCGAAGGGAGCGTAGCCGCCGTATGCGTTGGGGCAGTTTGCAAACCAACCGATAAGGGTTGCGTCAACACCGGGAATACCCTTGTAGCGATCGAGCCTAATGCCGCTCTCCGCATCGAACTTATCCTCGCGGACGAGCTCGGGGTAAGTACCCTGAACGAGCATAGTTTCTCTGAAGTCGCCGTGGCCGCCGCCCGTGCCCGTCTCTGCAAACTTAGCGAGAGTTTCAAGATCCTCTTTGGTAAGCATAGGAAGATAGTCGGGATTCTCGGTAGCAACCTTAAGCATATTTGCAGGCTGAAGCTGTTCGGCAAAGTCGTATGCCTTACCGATCATAGTTATGTAGTCCTTCTTCTTATAGAGCTGTGAGCGCTGGAAATACTGTAAAAGAGGAGTATTACCACCGTGCGAGCCAAGGAGGAGTATCTTCTTAAATCCGTTTCTTGCGATCTCGTCGCAAAGCTCTTCAAGAACTGTGAGGAGAAGGTCGGTGCTCATTGCAACGTAGCCGCGCATTCTCGATTCACCGGGCTTTTCCATTGAGTGGTTGCAGGAAACGTCGCCGAGCCACATAGTGGTCGGGAACATCATAACGCCTGCCTTTTCAGCCGCAAGCTCTGCAATCTTATCGCCCTTAAGCGAGTCTGTACCAACGGGGAGGTGCTGACCGTGCTTTTCAAGGCATCCGAGAACCATTATACAAAGTCCGCCCGATTTTTCAATCGCGCCCTTAAATTCTTCTTCTCTTAAATTTTCCCATTTCATCGTAGCAATCCTCCTTATTTCGTGTAATACTCTTCCATGATCTCAACGGCGGAATTGTCGTTTTTGAGCTGGGTGAATATATCTGCAAGTCTGTCAACGCTCATCTTAACCGCCGCCTCACCGATGGTCTTAGTGCAACCGGTCGAGGGATAACCCGAAAGAACGTTCGGATAGTTTGCGATCCAAGAAGCGTATGACGAAACGCCCGATCCCTTCGGGAAGGTGAGCTTACCCTGGTTGCTTCCGTCAACCGCCTCGAATCTCTCGGGAGCTACGAGCTCGGGATAAGTGCCGTAAACGAGCATGGTCTCTCTGAAGTCGCCGTGACCGCCGCCCGTTCCCGTCTCTGCGAATTTTTCAAGAGTCTTGAGATCCTCTTCTGTAAGCATGGGAAGATAGTCGGGGTTTTCCTTTGCAACCTTAAGCATATTAGCGGGCTGAAGCTGCTCGCCGAAATCGTACGCCTTGCAGTAGAGGGTAGCGTACTTCTTTTTCTTATAGAACTGCGCTCTGTGGAAGAGGGAAACGAGTCCGCTATTTCCGCCGTGAGAGGTGCAGAGAAGGATCTTATTAAATCCGTTTCTCGCGATCTCGTCGCAAAGCTCCTCAAGTATAATAAGAAGGGTCTTCGGACTGATACCGATGAAGCCGTACTTCTCGTTCTCGCCGGGGTTTTCAAATATATGGCTTGATGAAACGTCGCCGAGCCACATAGCGGTGGGGAACATCATAACCCCCGCCTTTTCTGCCGCAAGCTCAACGATCTTGTCGCCCTTAAGTGAATCAGTACCTACGGGGAGGTGCTCACCGTGCTTTTCAAGGCAACCAAGGCACATTACGCAAAGTCCGCCCGAGGTCTTGATCGCGTCTTTAAATTCTTCTTGTCTTAAATATTCCCATTTCATAGCATTTCTCCTTATGACGGAATTCCGTCCTCTACCATTTTAAGAATTTCTTTGTCCTCTTTAATCATCTTGAAGATGCGCGCAAGTCTTTCCGCGCTGATCTTAACCATCGCCTTGCCGATACCCTCGGTGCATCCGATGGGATCAAGTCCGTTAAGGTGGTTCGGATAGTTCGACGACCAAGAGTAGCCGAAGCGAACCTTTTCAGCCGCAAGGAAGTCGGAGCGGTGAGTCGAAAGACCGCACTCCGCGTCAAATCTCTCGGGGGCAACGGTTTTCGGATGAGTTCCGTAAACGAGCGCCGTCTCACAGAATCCGCCGTGTCCGGTTGAAAGACCGGGCTTTTCCTTAGCGAATTTTTCGAGAGTTTCCATATCCTCGTCGGTGAGCATATCAAATTCAGCTCTGCGGGGCTTGATTATATCAAGGATGGTCACGGGTGCGAGATCTTCGAGGAAATATGCGCCCGTCCACATAGTTGCGTAGTTCTTTTTCTTGTATATCTGCGCCTTGATAAAGTATTCAAGGAGCGCGGTGTTGCCGCCGTGTGAGTTAAGTATAAGTATCTTGTTGAAGCCGTTTCTTGCGATCTCGTCACAGAGCTCTTCAAGAACGTTAAGAAGCGTGTGCGGATTCATAGCGATAAAGCCGTATTTTCCGTACTTTTCGGGGTCGGACATAGCGTGCGCGCCCATAACGTTGCCAAGCCAAAGCGTCGTGGGGAAGATCATAACCTCTTCAAGCTTCGCCGCCTCTTTTGCGATTCCGTCGCCCTTAAGCGAGTCTGTACCAACGGGAAGATGCTGACCGTGCTTTTCAAGACATCCGAGAACCATTACGCAAAGTCCGCCGGATTTCTCAATCGCCGCGTCAAATTCTTCCTCTCTTAAATTTTCCCAAAGCATAATTTACCTCCAAGGAATTATAGTTAATAATATTTTAGCACACGCAAGCTGCATTGTCAACCATTAAATGAGGTATGCTACTATAACTTTCAAATTGGGGTGTTGCCGAGGATTTTGGTATAAATCTCCTGCGCAAACGCTTGGGCGGAATTTAATGTTTGAATTTTTTTAAAGCCTTCTCGTAATGGGAAGGCTTTT
>JAZLEH010000067.1:0-5519 GCA_045615165.1 Eubacteriales bacterium
ACGCGTAAAATGATTAAAAAGTGGGTGTTTTTATGCTTACAAAGCTTTATTTTATAAGACACGGACAAAGCATTGGTAACCTCCACGAGATATATCTTGGTCACACCGACCTCGATCTCAGTGAGCTTGGACACAAGCAAGCCGCCGCAACCGCTGAGCATCTTAGGAGTGTTAATTTTGACGCTATTTATTCAAGCGATCTTTTAAGGGCACACAACACCGCCGTTCCGCACGCAAGGATGCGCGGGCTTGAAATTAACGACTCGGTCAATTTAAGAGAGATTTTCCTTGGCGATTGGGAAAATATGCCCGTTAAGAAGCTTGTAGACGAGCACTACGACGATTTCGTCGTCGGATGGAAGCAAAACTACGGCACGTTCACCGTCCCCGGCGGTGAAAGCGTTTGGGGCTCGGGCGAGCGCTTCTATAAAGAGGTTTTGAGCATCGCGCGCCGCCACCTTGGACAGACGATTCTTATCACGGCTCACGCATCTGTTATACGCACCTTCTGGGGCATTATTTCGGGCTTTAAGCCCGAGGAGCTTGCGGGGGCAATACCCTTCCCCTTGAACGCGTCGTATAGCATCGCAGAGTATGACGGCGAAAGAATTATACCTATTGAATATTCAAACGCGGATCACATGCCCGAGGAGCTTGGCGGTAAGCCCTTAAAATAAGGAGAGATAATATGGCAACTAAGATAATAATTCAAAGACACGCGCAAAGCTTCGGCAACAGAGATAAGATATATATCGGACAGACCGATCTTGGACTCACTCCCGAGGGATATATGCAGGCGGAGATTGCCGCAGAGTATCTTAAGGACGAGCACATCGACGCGATATATTCAAGCGACCTCTCGCGTGCTTATGACACGGCTCTTCCGCACGCAAGGATGCGCGGACTTACGGTAGAGAAGCGTCGCGGTATGCGTGAGATCTTCGTTGGCGATTGGGAGAAGCAAGACGTTAACGAGCTTAAAAAGCTTGAGGTCTTCACCGTTAACAGATTCTACGCAGATTTCGTTTATCCCGGTGGAGAAGCGAATCTCGATTGCGCGATAAGGATCAAAAACGAGCTTGAAAAAATAGCGAACGAGAACCCCGACAGAACCGTTCTCGTCGTTACGCACGGCGCGGCGATCAGAAACTTCTGGCACTATATCAAGGGGGCAAAAACCAAGGTCGTTACCGATGACGCCCCCCTCGTTACGAACACCGCCTTCGCCTATTTAACCTATGAAAACGGAGAGTTTAAAGTTGGTGAATATAACGTCGCAGACTTCGTTCCCGAGACAAAAGTCCGACCCGTATAATGAAAAATGCGTGGAAATTTGCTTTCCACGCATTTTTGTTGTGTTTTATGTAAACAAAAGTTGTCGTAATTACGGAGCTTGATAAGCAAGCATTTTCGAGAGAATTTCAAGCGCGCGCTCGAGATCTCTGTTATTGTCTCTGTCGTCAAGGTGGTTTGAGAATGAGGCGTTGCGCACGGCTATCACCGTGTTTTCGGGCATTTCGGATATGCCGGGGAGTTTATAAAAATCGGTCGAGGAGAGGATGATTCCGTTTTTTGATCCCTCGTAAAACTCAACCGTAACGCCCTCGGGAACGTACTCGGTAAGGTCGCAGAAAATTGCGTATTCATAGCCGCCGACCGAGCTGTAATTTTCAAATACCTCGGGGGAGAAGAAGCAGAGGAAGAAGTCGCCGGACATCATCGTCGTCGAAAGGGCGTTTCTGTCGTCGTAGGCGCGCCTTGCAAAGCTCTCGTCCTCCTTTTCCTTAAGCTCGCTCTCGGTGGGGGTGTAGAGGTCGCGGAAGGAGACGTTCGAATCTCCGTCATCGTCGTAGTCCTTGACGAAGCGCTCGATCGAATCCTTTGCCTTTGCGTATTCGGGGAAGTCACCGTCTGCGCTCTCGCGCGCAAAGGCGTGACCGCCCGCGTAGAGAATATAAGCATCGTACTTTTCCTTTTCACACATCTGAAGGGTGCAGACGGTTATCGTGAAAACGAGAAAAAGAGCGATGAGGGAATGCCACTTGTAGTGATACCAGAAATTTTCAAACCACTTTGTGAAGCGGTTCTTCTTAATATAAATATGATCTGTGCCTATTTTTTCTTCCATTTTATTTCTTTATTTCCTCTTTATTTTCTTTTGCAAAGAAGCTTTTCTATCATCGGACTCATAACCGAAGCGATCCTGTAAGCTCCAAGGTCGTTGGGGTGGGATGCGTCCGCAACGCAAGCGCCGCGGTCAACGCTGCCGAACATATCCTTCGCTTCGAGGAAGGCGACAAGCTCGTCACCCTCCGATCTCGCTCTCTCGTAGGTTTCCTTTATGATATTATGCCTTCTCTCGTAGGTCGTGTCGTAATCGTAGTAGGGCTTATCACAAAGGAGAATGGCGGCGTTCGGTCTCTTCTCCCTTATATATTTGTAGAGATCGTAGTGCGGCGGGAGAACTCTCTCGGGGCGGGAGTCGTAGAGGTTATAGTCAAAGGCGTAAAGCGACGCGTCGATTGAGAGCATATAATCAATGATCTCGCGCTCCGCGTTGCCCGAGCCCGAAAAACCGAGGTTGATATAATCGCGGTTGAGCATGCGCGCGGCGAGAGACACGTAATCGTTGCCGGGGCGTGACACGCCTGCGCCCTGCGTTATTGAGCTTCCGTAAAATACGAGGGGCTTATCCTTGATATATTCGGGGGCGGGCTTGATCGACGAGCCCTCGATAAGACCGATCTGCAGGTCGCAGAGCCCTCCGTAAAGGGGGAGATATATTTCGATGAGTCGGTCGGATATAACGGCGGGGTTCGCCTCCTCCTTGCTGAGGGCGGAGAACCTTATCCTATTCGTGAACGGGTCGCTGTAATCGGCTTCAAGCATATCCTCAATCGAGGGGGAGAAACGCTGGTTAAACTGACCGTCGATATAGAGTGAAAAGCCGTGGCTCGCGGTTATCGAAATGTTGGTTGCGGGCTTAAATGCGGGCATCGAAGCGCGCAGAGCGATATAAGGTGAGTCGGTGACGAACCTAACTCTGCCGCCTGCGGTGCGGTGGGAAAGCATAAATACAGAATTGCTGACCGTCTTTGCAACCTCACACGGCACGCGTGTGTATATTTTCCTCTCCTCGTCGTACAAAACGCCGTGAGTAGAGAAAATGGGATCTCTGGATGAATACCATTTTATATCGTCGCGGTTAACGCCGAGACAGGCGAGATTCGGATCGATGCTTGCAAGTGACATAATAGCTCCTTATATCAATCGTGGTTTTCTTAATTATAACACATAAGTATGAATAATTCAACATCTATATTGACTTATTGATTCCCCTTTGTTATAATTGTCTTGTAAATAACGCCCGCGTGCGCGTGGCGCGAAAAGGAGAAGCCAATGTATAATATATACAAGATCAGCTCTTGTCCGACTGTCGACTTTGCCGCAGAGGAGCTTAAAAAATATCTCAGAATGATGATGACCGAGTGCGGTGAGATTCCGATCAGCTACGCCCCCAAGGCAAGCGCGGGATTCAGGATCGGACTTATGAAGGATTTTGGACTTGACACCTCCGATTGCAAAAATATCGACCTCGACGACGTGGTTTATATCGAGGCAGACTCAGAGGGTGGTATAATCGCGGGATCGAACCCCGTGGCGACTCTTATCGCCGTATATAGATATCTTAAGTTCTGCGGATGCCGCTGGCTCTTCCCCGGTGTTGACGGCGAATGGGTGCCCGAGGTCGAGTCGCTCCCCGCGGTTTCATATCGCAAGCTTGCCGACCACAGATATCGCGGTCAGTGCAACGAGGGCGCAGAATTTCAGACCGATATGATCGAGTCGATCGACTTCACGCCGAAGATCGGACTTAACACCTATATGCTTGAGTTCGATAACCCCTATTGCTACTATAACTCGTACTACAATCACTCGCTCAGCACCGAGAGAAGACCCGAAAAAGTTACACGGGCTACGGTCAAACGCTGGAAGAGGCAGTGCGAGGTTGAGATAAAGAAGAGAGGACTTCATTTCCACGATATGGGTCACGGCTGGACGGCTGAGCCCTTCGGACTCGATTCAAGCGGCGCGTGGGAGGTTGCAAAGGAAACCGAGATAACGCCCGAGCTTCGCGAAATGCTCTCAATGCTTGACGGCGAGCGCAAGGTAAGAAAGAATCTCCCCCTCTTCTCGAATATGTGCTATTCAAATCCCAAGGTGCGCGATATAATGGCGAAATACATCGCCGATTACGCAGAGCGCCAGAACAACGTTGATTTCCTCCATATATGGCTTGCCGACGAGAGTAACGGTCATTGCGAATGTGAAACTTGTAAACAAAAGGTTACGGCAGATTGGTACGTAATGCTTCTTAACGATATAGACGCGGAGCTTACGAAAAGAGGACTTAACACTCACCTCGTCTTCATCGTTTACCTTGATACCTTCTGGCCCGCCCTTGAGGAGAGGCTTAATAATAACGAGCGCTTCACGATGCTTTACGCGCCGATAACGAGACTCTATACCGAGACCTACGCAGAGCCTGCGGACGTTGAGAAGACCGTTCCTTATTACAGAAACAATATCAAAAAACCGCTCGGAATGTCGGAGTGCCTCGGTTATCTTAAGCTCTGGCAGAGGATGTGGAAGGGAGATACCTTCTGCTACGAGTATCACTTTATGGATTTCCAATATCTTGACACGAGTAACCTCTTTATGTCGAAGATCGTTTACGACGATATAAGAGCGCTTAAGTCGCAGGGGCTTTCGGGCATCGTAGAGGACGGCTCGCAGAGAAGCTTCTTCCCGACGGGTCTTCAGTTCCACGTTTACGGAGAGACCCTCTTTGATAGCTCCCGCTCATACGAGGATATCGTTGAGGATTATTTCTCACACGCATACGGCAAGGAGTGGAAAAAGGTGTATAACTACCTTGAAAAGATCCGCGACGCAGTTCCTTATTCATACTACTTCGGACTTGATTCCGTTGATGCCGAAAAGGGCAAATACTACAACCCAGATATGCTTTCGGGCGCTCGCCGCATGAAGGCGGTCGTCGAGGAATTTAAGCCGGTGATAGAGGCAAATCTTGATCAGGATGAAAGGGCGTCCGCGGTTGCTTGGCAGGTGCTTTTGCTCCACGCGGAAAGCGCGATAAAATTCGCCGAGCTTACCGAGCGACTTTGCGTCGGTGACGACGAGGGCGCCGGCAAAATTGCCGCAGAGCTCGTTTCCGAGATGTCGAAGAAAGAGGTCTATTACGAGCGCTATTACGATCATTACCTCTACTCGCGCACCCTTAAGCGCTTCCTTAAGGATAAGAGCATAATCGATAATCTTTCGGTTTAATTTAACACGACTGCCGTGAAAACGGCAAAAACGCTTACGGTAGGATGTTCCACCGTAAGCGTTTTCTAATATTAAACCTCGGGCTTCATCGTGGGGAAGAGAAGAACGTCTCTTATGGAAGCCGAGTCGGTAAGGAGCATTACGAGTCTGTCGATACCGAAGCCAAG
>JAZLEH010000068.1:0-2338 GCA_045615165.1 Eubacteriales bacterium
GGTGAATATCAAATCATCCGACTATACGATGGTGCGCTTCACGTTTGATATTGATATGTCAAAGGTCAGCGTTCCTGAAACAGACCTCATATACGATATGCTTCTCTCGGGATATGATTCGCCGTTCTTTATTGAGATGAGCGAGCATCGCGGTCTCTTTTACGATCTTACGGGTGCTGTTGAGCGCTATAAGAATATCGGCGAGCTTTACTTCTCTTATGAGGTGAAGCGACAGGATCTTGAAAAGGCGCTTTCCCTTACCGTTGAGCTTCTTAATAAATTCAAGAAAACGGTATACCCCGACGGCGCGCTTATGAAGTGCGGTTACGTCGATAACGCATATATGCTCTATGATGACTCACGTGAACTAAACTTTACATTTGCGTATGATAATCATGTAATGGGGCTCGGATATGTCTCTCTTGAGGAAAGAAGACGTGCTTACAGTGCTGTGAGCGGCGAGGATATAAAACGCGCCGCAAACGAAATATTTAAAAGATCGAATCTCACCTTCACGATGAAGGGTGATAAAAAGAAAACGGACTCTGCCGCAATTGAAAAGATATTGGCAGGGCTTGAGAATTAACAGTTAACAGGGAGCTTGTAAAATGAAGGACGTTTCAACTAAGCAAAGTCGAAGAAGCTTTGCCTACTATCTTCTTATATTTGCCAGCATATTTCTTTACGTTGCTTTAACGACGTCAAAGAATCTTTATACGGCGGAGCAAACGACGCTTCTCGATCTCGGCATATTCGGTAATCGCACCGATCTTGCCTCAACGATGGAGTATTATTTCTATACCTACGCGGCAATGCAGATAATGCTCGTCTTCTTCGTTAAGAAGATCAATATCAAGTGGTTTTTGACCTTAACGCTTGGCGCGTCGGCTATTTTAACCGTTCTCGTCGCTTTCACCGGAAGCATAAACGAGCATTACGTTATTTTCTCCGTTCTCGGTATTCTTCAGGCGGGTATTTGGGGTTGCCTTTTGAATATGCTCAGCGTTTACCTACCGTCAAGGCTTCTCCCCCTTGCCAACCAGATAATGACCGCAGGACCTGCGATCGCAGGCGCTCTGGGTTATGCTACTGCGGCGGCATTCGGCGACGATTGGAAGGCTCCGTTCTTCGTGCTTGGAATAATCGTTTTCGCGGCAGTCGTTCTCTACTTCTTCGCCATAACGTTTATGTCTAAATTCCCCCGTGAGCCTGAGACGGTTCGCATCGTCAGTGAGGACGGAACGGAAAAGAGCGTGTCCGTTGACGACGATAACGACTTTATCCACCTTGATAATAAGCGCAGAGTCGGCTACTTCTACGCCTTCTCGATATTGATGGGATTCCTCTTCACCTCTCTCTACTTTATGGTGAACAACAATCTCAGTATGTATTTAAAGGACGTCGGACATTATTCGAATGACGTATCGAAATGGCTTACGGTGCTTGCGCCGATATTTGCCGTGCTTGGACCTCTCGTCGTGGTAAGGATCTGCGAGGCGCATAAGAATTTCATTACCGTGTGCGCTTGCTTCTTCGGACTTTCGCTGCTCTTCGCCGGAGCTTTGCTTATATCGTGTGACAAGAGCTCAATAGTTTCTCTCGTTTTTCTCGTTATTTTCCTCGTTTCGGTAAACGGCGGACGCTCGGTATCGCTTTCTATTGCGTCTCTCCGAATGCGCAGTAAAATTAACACGGGTGTTTATTCAACGGCGGTAAATGCCGTTTCCTCCATCGCATCCGGTATCACTCCTAAAATAATAACGCGCATACTTGATAATTCCTCGTCGGATATATTGCACGGCTGGAAGATATCATTCTTAATAATCTTTATCTGGAATCTCGTCGTCGTCGGACTTTTGATCGGCTTTATTGCCCTTGTAAAATGGCTTAACCGCCGCGACGCGAAGAGCGCCGCGTAAAGCTTAAAAGGCGTTCGCAAATTGCGAACGCCTTTTAAGTTTTTAATTATTTTTCTTCTTCCTTTGAAAGCATCTTGAGGTATGCGTTAATGAATCCGTCGATCTCGCCGTCCATTACCGAATCAATGTTTCCGTCCTCGTAGCCCGTTCTCGTATCCTTTGCGAGAGTGTAGGGCATAAATACGTAGCTTCGGATCTGGCTACCCCATTCGATGTTTGCCTTGTTGCCCTGGATGTCCTCGATCTTCTCTAGGTTCTCACGGATCTTGATCTCCATGAGCTTTGCCTTAAGCATCTTGAGAGCGGTCTCCTTGTTCTGGAGCTGGCTTCTCTCGGTCTGACAACCTACTACGATACCGGTGGGCTTATGCACGATACGGATAGCGGAGTCGGTCTTGTTGATGTGCTGACCACCCGCG
>JAZLEH010000069.1:0-5036 GCA_045615165.1 Eubacteriales bacterium
GATTGGCGAGGACTTCCCCTCTGACCCCAGAGAACAGCTTATGGGCGCTATCAAGGCGGTATTCCGTTCTTGGGACAACCCCAGAGCAAACGTTTACAGACGTGACAACGATATTCCCTATTCCTGGGGTACTGCAGTTAACGTTCAGATGATGGCGTTCGGTAACATGGGTGACGATTGCGGTACCGGTGTTGCCTTCACTCGTGACCCTGCTACCGGTGAGAAGAAGCTCATGGGTGAGTTCCTTACCAACGCACAGGGCGAGGACGTTGTTGCAGGCGTTCGTACCCCCATGCCTATCGCACAGATGGAGCAGAAGTTCCCCGAGGCGTTTGCACAGTTCCAGCAGGTTTGCAAGACCCTCGAGAACCATTACAGAGATATGCAGGATATGGAGTTCACCGTTGAGCACGGCAAGCTCTATATGCTTCAGACCAGAAACGGTAAGAGAACCGCAGCAGCAGCTCTTCAGATCGCATGTGACCTCGTTGACGAGGGAATGATCGATGAGAAGCAGGCAGTTCTTATGATCGACCCCCGTAACCTTGACACTCTTCTTCACCCCCAGTTCGATGCTAAGGCTATAAAGACTGCTCAGGCAATCGCTAAGGCTCTTGGTGCATCTCCCGGAGCAGCTTGCGGTAAGATCGTCTTCACCGCTGAGGATGCTAAGGTATGGCACGAGAAGGGCGAGAAGGTTGTTCTCGTTCGTCTTGAGACCTCTCCCGAGGATATCGAGGGAATGAAGGCAGCTCAGGGTATCCTTACCGCTCGTGGCGGTATGACCTCTCACGCAGCAGTTGTTGCTCGTGGTATGGGTACTTGCTGCGTTTCCGGTTGTTCTGCAATCACCTCGTTCGACGAGGACAACAAGACCTTCGTTCTTGCAGGCAAGACCTACAAGGAAGGCGACGTTATCTCTCTTGACGGCTCTACCGGTAACATCTACGACGGAGCAATTCCCACCGTTGACGCTACCATTTCCGGCAACTTCGGAAGAATCATGGCATGGGCTGACAAGTACAGAAAGCTTGGCGTACGTACCAACGCTGATACTCCTAAGGATGCTGCTAAGGCTCGTGAGCTTGGCGCTGAGGGTATCGGTCTTTGCCGTACCGAGCATATGTTCTTCGAAGAAGGCAGAATCGGCGCGTTCCGCGAAATGATCTGCTCTGACACTGTTGAAGAGCGCGAGGCTGCGCTTGAGAAGATCCTTCCTATGCAGCAGTCCGATTTCGAGAAGCTTTACGTTGCTCTCGAAGGCAACCCCGTTACCATTAGATTCCTTGATCCTCCTCTCCATGAGTTCGTTCCCACTGAAGAGGCTGATATCGAGGCTCTCGCTAAGGCACAGGGCAAGTCCGTTGCACAGATCAAGTCCATCATCTCCGCTCTTCATGAGGCTAACCCCATGATGGGTCACAGAGGATGCCGTCTCTCCGTTACCTACCCCGAGATCGCAGCTATGCAGACCAAGGCTGTTATCCGCGCTGCTATCAACGTTCAGAAGGCTCACGCTGACTGGAACGTAGTTCCCGAGATCATGATTCCTCTCGTAGGCGAGATCAAGGAGCTTAAGTACGTTAAGGATATCGTTGTTGCTACCGCTGATGCAGAAATCAAGGCAGCAGGCGTTTCTCTTAAGTACGAGGTTGGTACCATGGTTGAGATCCCCAGAGCGTGCATTACCGCTGACGAGATCGCTAAGGAAGCTGAGTTCTTCTGCTTCGGTACTAACGACCTTACTCAGATGACCTACGGCTTCAGCCGTGACGACGCCGGCAAGTTCCTCGATGCTTACTATGACAGAAAGATCTTCGAAAACGATCCCTTCGCTAAGCTCGACCAGAACGGTGTTGGTAAGCTTATGCAGATGGCTGTATCTCTTGGTAAGGGTGTTCGCGGCGAAGATATGCACATCGGTATTTGCGGTGAGCACGGTGGAGATCCCTCTTCCGTTGAGTTCTGCCACAAGATCGGTCTTTCTTACGTATCTTGCTCGCCCTTCAGAGTTCCGATTGCAAGACTTGCAGCGGCTCAGGCAGCTCTCAAGAACTAATATAAAAAGATTTACTTTAAAGGTAAGTCTGAAAAAAGAGGATGCTTCGGCATCCTCTTTTTTGTTCTGTAAGGTAATTCACTCATGAAAAAGCTTTTATTTTATGCTATAATTTAGCGTACATCGGAGGTAGATTTATGGTAGATTTCTTTGTTTTGGCATATAAAGAACTGGTATATGCGATAATACATAATCCGTTGGCGCAAGCGATAGGCTTTTTATCACTTGCTTTTTCTTTAATTTCATTTCAAATGCGCACTCGCGGGAAAATACTTTTCTTTCAAATGCTTGCCAGCCTTTCGTGTGCGATCTCGCTTATAATGCTCGGAGGAGTTGCGGGAGGCGTTCTTGACATCGTTGCATTTTCACGGACGGTCGTTTTCTCCCTCTCGGATAGATTTGCTTGGGCAAAGAGCAAATTATGGCTTTCGTTCTATTTCGTGATGATCATAACGATAGGCATACTGACCTGGGAAAAAGGTGGCATCGTTACGCTATTTGCAATACTTGGAACGCTACTGTCAACACTCGCGCTATATATGAAAAACGAGAGAAATCTAAGAATCATATCACTATTCGTCGGTCCGTGCTGGATAGCATACAATCTTATCTACGCATCCTGTTTCGGAATACTAAACGAAATTATTGCAACAACTTCGATAATTATAGCTCTCATCAGAACACGAAACCAAAAGCGCACTGTCGAAAGCTGAAGCAATACCGATTCATATTTTTTGTTTAGAGATCAAAAATCGAGCCCCTTGCCTTATTCAGACAAGGGGCTTTTTAAGCAAATTAATTCATAATATCATTCCAACGGCAAATCAGCTCTTCAAGCTCGGCATCCGACGGATTTCCTCTTTGAGAAAATCCTATTTCGAACATCCACGGGCCGGAATATCCCTTTTCTTCGAGGAGAGAGGTGAGCCTTTTCCAATCGGTGATACCGCATCCGGGCATTGCGTGGCGCTCCGCAACACCGTCGTAATCCGAAAAGTGAGTCGTTACTATATATTCGCCGAGCTCCTTAACAAATTCGATGCTGTCGGATTTTATAAAATGGTTATTATCGAGGCAGATACCTACGTTATCGCGCTTTACGTTAGTTATTATATAGCGATGCTCGTCAATTCTGTTTTCGGGTACGTCGCCGCCACCGCCGATACAGGATTCGAGCAGGGTCTCGACGGCAACGACGATTCCGTACGGCTTGCAAAAATCACAGAGTCTTTGAACGTATTCAACGAAATAATCGACTCTCTGACTGCGCTCCTCCTCTTGAACTCTGAGGCTTCCGTGCAGAATCACGAACCTCATTCCCATATCAGCGATATTTTCGATCAACCTTTTCGTTTGCTCAAAGGTTTTATCTCTCACCGCTTTATCAAGCGATGCGGGTTCGTGCATATAATGCCCCTGAAGGCGCTCGCCGTTAAACGGCAGATGATACGAATGAAGTCGCACTTTATATTTTTTACAGAGCTCTTTTATGTTTTTCGTATTGGCTTCCCAATCCTCAAATGCGGTCGGGAGATCGAAATTCGCGCCTATGTCATATTCAATGCAATCGAACAGTCCGCAGGAGAACACGTTTTCGACGGGGCGCGAAATTGAGATACCTATTTCTCTTTTCATTTCAATCCTCGTAAAGATTTATTTATTGAAAATTATACCACGGGATGCGCGCCGTGTCAAGCAAAAGAGCTGTTATATTAAAAAACGCATAACTATTGCATTTTATTTTTTTCTGTTGTATAATTACTGTAATGACGTTTTAATAAAGGAGGCTTTGATATGAAGAAGATAATTTTAAGCTTTTTCACTTTGGTAGCGCTCACGCTTACTCTTACGTCTTGCGGAAAGTTCACCTGCGATCTTTGCAATGAGGAGAAGAGCGGCAAGAAGCACGAGGAAGAGGTGTTCGGCGAAAGCGTCGTCGTTTGCGACGACTGCTACGAGGATCTCGAAGATCTTGGCGACGCTGTCGAGGACGGCTGGGACGATTTGAAGGACCTTTTCAAATGATTTAAAAGATAAAGACCTTGCGAAAATCCGCAAGGTCTTTATTCATACAGGACCGCGCTATCGATACCTACTATATCGTCAATCGGGATCTCAGTGCCGTCGGTCATTTTTACGACATGCTTATACTGATCGACTAGCATAACGACGCCGACCTTCGTTAGGTATGTACCGCCGTCCTTGCGCGAGTCGTTAACGAAGTAGGTTATTGCCGCCTGTGGCTCATTCTCGCCGAGGGCGATCAGCGTTTCAAGCTTTTCGTTAAGGACGGTTTTCTCTTCCTCGGTAAGCTCTGTACGCTTTTCGGTTAATCTCGCGGTTTCGACCACTAGATCCTCAAATCCAACGAGTGCGGAAAAGGGTGCAAACTGTGCGGCGCGGGCTTCGCGAGGCATTCTGGCGTGGAGCTTAGGTTCAAATGCCGGAAGGTCTATTATATCAGAATACTTTTCTCTTGCGCTCACGCCTTATGCCCTCCTATCTGTGCATTGCGGTCTACCGCGGTTGCACCGTCTTCAAGATCCATGCCCTTGATTATGGCGTTTTTGCCGAACTTTTTCTTTATGCCTATTATCGCGGACTGCATTTTGCGCTCACGGAGAAGCTCTGTTTCATCGCCATCGTTGCTTTCGGGGTTTAAATCGTCAAATATTGAGATCTGCTCTGCCCTTTTTATATTTTTCGCCTCATCCTCGGGCAGAATGCGGCAGGCTACGAGATTAAGCCTGCGGACGAGAAGCCCTTTGTCGACGATCGAATCAAAAAGCTCGAGCACGGCACGCGTTATCATTTTCGTTGATGCACTGTATCGCCGAAGATTCGCAGTTCCGTGAGCGTGCTTTGGAACGCGCCTGCCGTAATAGTCCACCGTAACTACGCCCTTATAATTCGCACCGTTCTCACCCGAAAGATTATCGATATCATATCCTACGGTGAGGGTCAGCTTATCGGTTAC
>JAZLEH010000070.1:0-6022 GCA_045615165.1 Eubacteriales bacterium
AGGTAACGTCGAAGTAATATGGACACTTGTCGGTATGGGGGCATTTATGACAGCATTCCGCGCGATACTCACCGTTCTTACCGTAAAAATCAAGGAAGGTGCGCGCAAAAACCGATTTCGGCACTTTGTTACCCATTATCCAGTTTATAACGTCGAAATGATGGGTCGACTTATGTATAAGAAGGCTGTTCGTATTCTTTAGATACCTATGCCAGCGGCGGAAATAATCCGCGCCGTGCGACCTATCGAGAAGCCAGGTAAAATCGGCGTGCTTTACCTCTCCGATCGCTCCGCTCAGAATAACGCGCTTGAAATCCTCAAGGGGCTTCATATAACGCATATTGAAGGTTACTCTAACCTTTTTACCGCTTTCCTTCTCTGCCGCCATAATGGCAAGGGCGTTTTTGCGGCTGGTGGTCATCGGCTTTTCGCTCACTACGTCATATCCGCGCTTGAGAGCCTTGATTATATACTCGTGATGGTCTGCATCAAGGGTCGTTACGATAACGAAATCGGGCAAGGTTTTGTCGAGCATCTCGTCAAAGTCGGAAAATACCGGGAAATTACCGTATTCCGCACTGCAAAGCTCAGCGCGCTCTCTTATCTTATCGCAAACGCCAACGATCTTAACGACGTCGGAAAGGTGACCTGCGGCAATTGGCTTTATATAACAGTTAACGCCTCTCTGCCCCGTTCCGACGACAACGCATTTTTTCATACGAGAACCTTTCTTGCAGAATCAAAATCGATATAAAGAGTGAAGTCGGGGTGCGTTTTAAGCATAGTTGCGGGAACGAGATTCGTCGTTTCCTTAGTCGTGAGGGTCTTCATAACCGCATCCGCCTTAACCGCGTAAGGAACGCAGGAAACGATCTTCTCGCACTTCATAATCTGCGAAACGGTCATAGAAACCGCCTGCTTCGGAACGTCGTCAAGAGTCGGGAACCAGCCCTCGCCAAGCTGCTGACGGCGGCAAGCCTCGTCAAGATCAACTACGATGTAGGATTCCTCGGTGTTGAAATCTGCGGGCGGGTCGTTAAACGCGATATGGGTATTCTCTCCTATTCCGATAAGACCGATATCGATAGGCTCGCTCTTGATCTTTTCGGTGAGGGCGGCAATTCCCTCACGGGTGCCGTCAACGAAGTTGACAGCGCGAAGTGCGCCAACCTTTTCAACGAAGCGCTCCTTAAGATACTTTCTGAAGCTTGCGGGATGCGTTTCGGGCAGGTCAACGTACTCGTCAAGGTGGAACATTTCAACCTTTGACCAATCAACGTCCTCGCATACGAGGTGCTTGAGGGTGTCGAACTGAGAAGCGCCGGTGGAAAGCGCGATTCTTGCGTAGCCCTTTTTCTTAATTATTTCTCTGAGTGCCTCTGCGACGAATGCTGCGGCGCTTTTGCCGAGCGCATCGGGATTTTCACAAATACGGATCTCCATAAAAAATCTCCTTTAATATTTTTATTGACAATTTCATTATAATGCATTATAATAAAGCTAGTCAAGGTAATATTTTGATTTTATCAAAATTATTCTGCAATATTATGCATTAGGATTTATCAGTAGTTTCAACGATATTTTTATACAGTTGTATGATTTTGCACACAAAGGAGAATTATGCCAAACACTTTTTCATATCTTAAGCCCACTCTTGAGAATATAAGCATCTCGCCGAAAATGGTTCAGCTCTTTATTCCGCCGATAAAATGGCACGGAGACCCCAAGGGTCACCTCGGCGTTTACGACACCTTCTTCTTCGTTGCGAGCGGTGAATGCTCGCTTATGATCGACGATGAATGGATGATACTCAACGCAGGCGACCTTGCGTTCCTACCGCGAAATAAGATGCGCGCCTACTCGAATATGTCACAGACGATAACCCTCTACGAAATGAATTTCGTTGCCGAGATAAACGGAGAAAACTGGTTTGAGGCACTCGGCCTTGATTTCGGAGCTTACAGTATCAGAGTTAGTAACCCGGACGCTATCAAGGAGCTTTTCGAGGGGTCGGTAAGATACGAATTCAATAAAAGTATGCTTTACGACGTTATTCACGCGTCAAATCTTCTTAACCTTATAAAGATATTCTCATTTGAGCTTGAAAAGCAAAATAGCGCGACGACGCAATTTAAGGCTGTCACAGACTATATGAAAGCGAACCTTGATAAGCAGATCAAGGTTTCGGAGCTTGCAGAGCTGATGTTTATGGAGGAGACCTACTTTATAAAGAAATTCAAAAAGGCCTTTTCAGACTCGCCCATAACCTACCTTAACAAGCTTAAGATCTATAAATCCATGCAATATCTTGCGAAAAGCAATATGACCCTTTCCGAGATATCTCATAAGGTCGGTGTTTACGATAGCTCCTATTTTGCAAAGCTCTTCAAGGCGAACTGTATGCTGACTCCGAGTGAATATCGCGAGCTTTTTCACGAATAAACAAAAAAGCGGATTTCTCCGCTTTTTTGTTTTATATTTCCTCATCCGAAAGGATTATCTTTCCGAAGTATTCGGGTCTGTGATAATCGGGCTTTGGAGTTTCGATGGGATTCCAGGTGGAATAATGAGGAATTACGGTATCGTTACCGCACTTATAGAAATTTGCACGCATTTCCTTTTCAACGCAGGAATAATGCTCAAGGAGGAAGGAATAAGGAATATAAGCCATAACAGACCATCCCTCTCCGCCCTTGACCGAGGTGGTTATTTCAACGCCCTTGCCGCTGATATCAATTCTGCGGCGCTCGCCTCTTCCCTCTCCAATGCAGGAAAGAAGGACTGCGGCGGGGTTCATTTCAAAGTTGAAATACTCCTTATCAACGGTATTGGGAATGAAGAAGAATTCCATACAGCTGTCGATGCATACGGAATCATTATTCTTGGTTGCGGTTATGCGAAGCGGCCACTCGTTTGTCACAAGTTTTGCAGTGATTCCTTCATTGGAGTGAACGACCTTTGCAAAGGTATCATAGGGCGATTCTTTATAACCGACCCAAACGTAATCAAGCTTTACCGACTCGGCACTGCTCCAGCGAGCATCGTCGATAGTGAGCTTCGAGTTAACCTTTTTTGCTATATACTCTTTCATAATCCACCTCTTACCAATAAAGATTCCACTTGGGATCAAGCATTCTGTGAAGTGCTTCCATATAGAAGTAATCACCCCAGATATTCATCTCATCAACACCGAGATTGCCGGGCTTTGAATATACTGCGTGAAGAAGGAGACCGTTTGCCTCGGGGATATCCTTCGTAAGATAGTTATCGATGAGAGAATTCATCATTCTCTTAGAAGCGTTAATATAGATCTTACGGAGGGGGTCGCTCTCATCCATATACTTAATACCCTCAAGCATACCGCAAAGAGCGATAGCAACGGAGGAGGAGTCGCGGGGCTCGTCATCACCGTCGGTGAAGGAGAGATCCCAGAATGCAACGTAATCCTCGGGGAGATAGTTAAGGAAATAGTTGGTCGTGGTCTTGAAGAGCTCGAGCGCTCTTTCGTTCTTCTTATAAATATAAGTAAGCATAGGACCGGTAATACCCCACGCCTGACCGCGAGCCCACGCGGAATCGTCACTTGCGCCCTGCGCGGTTACGCCCATCTTGGGAGCGCCGGTTTCGGTATCGAAATAATAGGTGTGGTAGGTGCTTCCGTCGGGACGCCAGCAAACGTCGGCGGTAGTGTTAAAGTGGGTATAAGCAATCTTATCATACTTGGGATCACCCGTTACCTCACTTGCCCAATAAAGAAGAGGAATATTAAGAAGGCAGTCGATAATAAGGCGATATTTAGTAGGATCGTTAACCGCGCCCCACGCCTGAATAAAGCTTCCAACCTCGTGATAACGGGAGCAAAGGTTATCCGCCGCCAAAATAGCCGCCTTTTTTGCATCCTCATCACCCGCAAGCTTCCACGCCGCAACGCAGGAGGGAGTGTATACGAAGCCCATATCGTGATGGTCAACGCCAAGTCTTTCAATAATTCTCTTAAGATACGAGGGAATCTGACCGAGTGCCGTGGTCTTATACTTTTCATCACCCGTAAGCTCGTACGCGTGCCAGAGCATACCCGTCCAGAAGCCCGTATTCCATCCGCCCGTATTAGTTACCGCCTTATACACGTTATTGTTACTGCTGTGCGACGGGAACATAGTCGTGAACTCGGGCAATGCCATATCTATTTTTTTAAGTGCCTCGGAAAGAGCGTATTCAAGCTTTTCCTTAGGCAGATCAAAATCCGAAAATCTTTCGGGGTTCTTAATTTCTACAATGCTCATATTGCATCCTCCAATAATAGAACTTAATTAATTTTATCATATATATTTTTTAAAGTCAATACGCGATGGGCAATTACTTCCCTCCTATCCGATATTTTTGAAAAAACTGAATAAAACGCCTTGCCGCGGCAAAGAATTTCAAAAAAAGAATGGAGAAGATATGAAAAGATTATTGATAACAACCCTGACGCTACTCGTTGCGACGATATTTGCCGCCGCAATCCCGACGGAGGCAGAGGCGGCGATCTTTGAGGATACAGTGAGGCTACATATCCTTGCCGCATCCGATTCAAGGGAGGATCAGGAATTAAAGCTTGCGCTTCGTGACGCGGTGCTTGAAAAGTACGGAAAAAGCCTCTCCGTATTTGAAAGCGCAGGCGATGCGAAGGAATCCCTCAAGGAGAGAATCGACGAGATCGAGGAATTTGTAAACGCATGGCTCTTGAAAAACGGGTCGCCATACGAAGCGAATATAACTCTCAGCGAGGAGTGGTATGAGACGAGGGATTACGGTGATTTCACCCTCCCCAAGGGTTATTACACCTCGTTACGGATAATCATCGGTGAGGGAGAGGGACAGAACTGGTGGTGCGTTATGTTCCCTCCGCTCTGCCTTGACGCCGCAACGGAATCAAACGCCTATACGAGCGAGGAAACCCTACTTATAACGAAAAGGTATACGCTGAAATTCAAATTTCTTGAGTTAATTTCCGAAATTACGAAGTAGGTGTTGATTTTATACTCGCATTATGATAAAATATAATAAACACTATTGATTTCGGAGATAATATGAGCGAAAATAAAACCGTAACGAAAACGATAGCCGAAAACAGAAAAGCAAGACACGATTATTTCGTTGACGAGGTATACGAGGCGGGAATCTCCCTTTACGGCACTGAGGTGAAATCCCTCAGGCGCGGAACGGTAAACCTCAAGGACTCCTATTGCGAAATAGACAAGGGCGAGCTTTTCGCGCTCGGCGTACATATAAGCCCCTATGAGGAGGGCAATATATTCAACCGCGATCCCCTGCGCCCGCGAAAGCTTCTTATGCATAAGCGTGAGATAATGAAGCTTACGGGACTTGTCGCAAGAGATGGATTCACCCTCGTTCCCCTCTCTCTTTATTTCAAGGGCTCTCACGTAAAGATGGCGATCGGCCTTTGCCGAGGAAAGAAGCTTTACGATAAGCGCGAGGATATGGCGCGCAAGGATGCGAACAGAGAGATCGAGCGCAGAATGAAGGACCGCTATTGAGGGGCTATCGCCTTCAGGCATAACCGAAAACGAAATGGTGAGGTATTGAATTTTACTCTGTACCTCACTTTTCCTTTATCTAAATTTAATTTTATAGGGTTGAAAACCTGCGGTTTTCTCCAATTGATCGAATTTCGTTTTCTATCGCCGTTTCCTTCCTCTCGTCGTATGATATACGCCTTCGGGGCGGAAGCGACGATTTCTGCTCCGAATCCGTACGCCCCGGCTATCGCCTTCAGGCATAACCGAAAACGAAATGGTGGGGTATGGAGTTTTGCTCTGTGCCTCACTTTTGCTTTATCTAAATTTAATTTTATAGGGTTGAAAACCTACGGTTTTCTCCATTTTATCGTATTTCGTTTTCTATCGCCGTTTCCTTCCTCTCGTCGTATGATATACGCCTTCGGGGCGGAAGCGACGATTTCTGCTCCGAATCCGTACGCCCCGGCTATCGCCTTGGGCATAACCGAAAACGAAATGGT
>JAZLEH010000071.1:0-7570 GCA_045615165.1 Eubacteriales bacterium
AGACCTCATAATTAAGATCGAAGTCGTTAAGGGAGAACATCGTTGCTCTGTTTGCGGTAGAGATATAAACACCGCCGCAGAGATTTACGTTGATGCATCCACCGTTAGAGGTGTTCTGCGAAGAAGGAATATCAACGATAGCAGAGCCGTACAAGGTGAAGTTCTTCTTGGTTTCCTTAGTTCCGATGTTGATATCGGCAAAATCAACGTTCTCCAAGGTAATGATCGACTTACCGGAGTTGTAGATATATCCACCCTTCTTCGAGGAAATGAGGTTAAGGGTTGCACCCTCGCTGATAAGGAAGAGCTTTTCAGCGTTATCCTCAATTGCCTTACCGTTAAGATCAAAGTTAACGGTTACGCCTGCGGGAACTGATACGTATGATCCTTCAAGGCTTCCGTTTGCATAAACGGTAACGTTAGCAACATCGCCTGCGTTAAGAAGCTTGGAGATTACGCCGAGTCCTTCAAGGCTCGTAAGAAGCGAGTAGTCCTTGGTGGGGTTGAAGTATTCATCCTCAGATCCTTCGAGCGAGATCTCGTATGCAAGAGGCATAACGTTGAACTTCGGAACGGCGTAGATGGTATCTATTCCCTTCTCGCGAAGCTCGTTCATATCAAGCACGGTAAGCGAATTGAGGCGCTTGCCGTCGCCGGTACCGTCGTTATCAATATCCCATTCCCAGTGATCAAAGATCTCAATGGTGGGAGCGGAGAGATCAGACTTATCAACCTTGCCGTAGATCAAAAGTTCTTCAGCAGACTCGTTGGGAGCAAAGAGCGGAAGGAGGTTCTGGATCTTAACGGGAGCTCTTCCCTCGCCTTCACTATCGTTCCAAACAAGCTTCATTGCATCGTCGCCTGCGTATTTGATAGTGTAGATGTTATCAGTTTTCTGGATCTTGTAATACTCAAGATAATTACTGTCAAGGTTGAAGGTTGCTTCACCGTTCGTAACGAAGGTAAGCTCCTTTATTTTCTGGAGATCGGGTACGAAGTCTTTAAGGGATTTTTCAAGGATTATGTAGTCGCCGTCCTTGATAGCTTCAAGTGCGGAATCCATGCTGTAGAAGTTATCTACGGATTCATCAGCGTGTACGAGCGAAGCTGTGAAGGGGTTGTTAGTACCAAAGTAGGTGTATTTCTCGTTATAAACGATATCACCGCAAATGGAAAGGTTGAGCGACTCGTGATTTGCCTCTTTATAGTAATCGTCAATACCGTAAACGTCGCTACCGGAGGTATAGTCGATGGCGTAGTAGTTTACTGCGAGGTTATCAACGCAGATGGTGTAATGCTCGCCGCTCGAAACGACTCCTGCAGAAACGTTAAATCTTACGGAGTCGATTGCAAGGTCTTCCATACCGGACTTGTTAGCAACCTGGCTTGTAAAGAGTTTACCGTTGATGTAGTAACGGAGCATAGAGTCAGCGGGAGTTTCGTTATTAACCTCGAGAACCATCGTGACGTGGTCCCAAGCGCCTGCCTTGTTCTGAAGGAGGAATGCTCCGTCCTTTTCCATCTGGAAACTGGAGTCAGCCGACATATAATAAAGACCGGTTTCCTTATCCTTAACTACATAGGTTTGAAGATAGGTCGTCTTCGCAGCATCGGGATAACCTCTTAAAATCATATATGAGTTGAAGGTGGAGGGATAATTAAGCTCGTAATACTCAGCCTCCTCGGGAACGGAATCGCCGAAATAGGTCTTTCCGTCGATAACGTATTCATACTCGTCACATCCGAAGTCATAATCGGCGATAACGTAAGAATACTCGGAAGCCTTGTGAGTAGGTGTCTGATACTTACCTGCGTAGTACTCCCAGTAAGGTGCGCTCTGAGTGAGGTCACCACCGTCGGCAAGTCTGCGCATACGGAGGTAGTTATTCGTGGTCACACCGTCAAGACCGATCTGCTGAATAACAGTCGTGGTCTGGATAGTGCCGCAACGAACCGGTGCCCAACCGTATACGGTATCAATCGATTTGCTTGCAGAGCTTGCATACGCGGTCGAACCGTTAGCGTCATCCTCAAAGTCAATTTTTGAAATGTTTGACACACCGTCAGCCTTGTAGGTGAGGTCCTTCTTTGCGGTAGCATCCTCAGCGAACACGGCGGTAGCCATCGCGCTGAAAAGAACGCAAAGTGTCAAAACAACTGCGAAAATCTTAGAAAATTTTCTCATTTACCCTTTTCTCCTTGTTAGAAAATTGTGTTATAATAATCAGAAACTAAAGATAATAAGCCACTATATATATAATTAAATATATTATATATTATTTTAAAATAAAAGTCAATATTTATATATAAAATATTACGCGTTTTTATAATCTTTGTACAATCTGCATATATGGTTTGGTTAGTTTTTTACAAATACAAAAATGCGGCCCGTTGAGCCGCATTTTTGCTTGATTTTATTTACTTAAGTGGCTTAAAGCGCCACCCGTGTGGATTAATTGTACTCGCCTTCTCTGATAAATCTGAACTCAAGAGCGGTGTTGGATGCCGCGTAAAGAGCAGATGCGAAGTCGAGGCAATCGTCCGAAGCCTCAGCGATGTACGCCGCGAGGGAGTATGCGCCGGTGAGAGTCTCGATTACGGGCTCTGCGTTCTCCTCCTCGGATGCGGATGCAACCGTAAGAGAGATGTTCATGATTGCAGATACGTTGTAAAGAGCGAGATCGTCGTAAGCGTATACAGCGCACTTAACGCCGTTATACTCAACGTACGCAACGGGCTCAAGAACAACGTCGATCTTGTAGTTGATGTAATCCCAACCGCCAAGCTGGTCAAGAAGACCCTTGTGTCTGATAGCGAAGGATTCAACGTTTACGTTTGCGTCAACGTAGAAGTAGAGATCAACCTTATCGCCTGCTACGACGTACTCAGCGCCAAGGATCTTGTCGCTAAGAGAACCGAGAGAAGCGTTAAGCTCTGCATCGGTATATTCAATGGAATTGAGGTCTGCAAGGCACTTGCAGGACTCTCCGTGCATTGCGAGGATGGACTCGATCTTTTCAACGGTTGCGGAGGTAAGCTTAGCGCCTGCAGCGTCTGCAGCAGCCTTCTTGTAGCGGAGAACCTCGAGAACGAGCTTTGCATCCTCGGAACCGCAGGAATAAAGATCGGTTGCAACCTCAGCGTAGGTGAGGAAGTCGATTTCAACAACCTCTTCAAGCTCGATGGGCTCTTCCTCATAACCAACTACTGCGAAGCCGATAACAACGGTCTTTGCAGAGAAATCAGTAACTGCAAGAGGAATTTCGATTGCGTAGTAGCCTTCAGCGCCTGCGAGATCTACGAGAAGCTCTGCAGGGATCTTATTGCCGTCAACGTCAACGTAGTAAACGCTTGCGGGATCGATCACAACGCCTGCATCCTCAGCGGGAATTGCGGCGTAAAGATTGAAGGAAACTGCGGTGCTCTTAAGAGAAATGTTAAGCTTGAAGTCGACTGCGGGAACTACACCGTCAGCAACGGGAATGAATACGGTGGTCTCACCTGCGATAAGCTCGTCAGACGAAGCCTCCTCGTTGGCGTTCTTCCAGGTGCGATATCCTCTGTCATACCAACTGTTGCCAAGGTCCTCAACGCCGGGGAACTTAGCCTCATCCTTCATCTCGTGAGCGGTGGGATGATTGGGAGTGAGGTCGGATTTGTGATAGTATTCTTCCTTGAAGGTTTTGCCGGTTGCATCCTTCCAGATTGCAATTGCAAAGTCTTCGGAATTGATTTCCTCAACGTCAACTGCGATGAGCTTAACGTTGATGGCAAGACCGTAGAGGTCGTATTCGTAATCAGCAACCGCGAAGCAAACGTCTTCTGCAAGAGAGACGATTGAGTTCTCTTTTCTGACGTCGGAGCTAAACTCAACGCCGGATCCGATAACGACGCTTCCCTGCTGGTCATACATCTGCGACTCAAGGTCGCCGAAGACGGTTGCCTGAGAAATGCTGATCGAGGTGTTTTGTGCAATATCGCCGAGAACGTTGCTCTCTGAAATTATAGCCGCGTTATTGATAGCGATCTTTGCGTCGATTGCGAAGAACTGTTCGTAATCAAGAAGAGTTTCGAAGATTACACCCTCGTTATAAAGAATGGTGTTGTTGATCTCGATTTCAACGTCGGGGGCAGCGATTACGAAGCCGCCCTTAACGATAACTGCGTTGATGGAAACGCTTACGGGCTTAGCATCGTTTGCCATAGCGTTTGCAGTTATAAGGTTAAGGAAGATATCTGCGGATGCAAGAAGCTGATTTCCCTTCTCTGCATCGCCGAAGGTGATATTTGCGTTATTGAAGTTGGTTGCGCCAACGGTTGTGAAGAGCGCGCCGCTGTTAACACCGATCATCGCTTCACTTGCGGAGTAAATGGAAACGTCAGCATTGTTCGAAATAACGAAGAGTGCGTTTGCGGTGGAAATAATGTTATTACCGTTGAGATCGATTTCGATCTTAGCGTTTTCCTTAATCTTGAGGCTCTCGGAGAACTGTACGTCCTCGTAAAGAATTACCTTTGCGTTCGAAGGAATAGAAGCGAATCTCGATTCAAGAGAGGTGATTTCATAGTAAACGTCGAGCGATTCGCCTGCGTTATACCAGATAGAGGAATCGTTTACGAGAACGATGTAATCGAGCTGATCCTTAACGTCCTCTTCAATAGGAGTGAGTTCAGCGGGATAAACGTCGATTTCACCATCCCAATACTGCTTTGCGATCTCCATTTCGATATCGCTGAGCGCTCTTACGAGCTCATCCTTGAAGTCATACTCGGTATCACCGCTATCACCGTCGATATCCCAGCGCCATTCACCAACGGTGTACTTGTCGATCGAACCGGTCTTAAGGTTGATCTGGCTAACAACGTCGAGGTCGATTACGGGAGCTTCGTTTGCGTAAAGCATTACGGAAGCGATTGCAGTGCCGCCCTTGGAGTCAAGAAGGTTAAGCTTCAATCCTGCGGGAGCGGACTTCTTGGTTACCTTGTAACCGAGAGCAGATTTAACAATATCGTATTTTTCAAGAGCTTCTTCTGAGAGAGTAAAGATTGCGTTGTTAAGGAGGTAAACCTCGAAGCTTTCAACGTTTTCGTTAGGAGTAAAGTTAACGATGTCAAAGCCGGTTTCGATCATATCGCCGGTCTTAAGCTTTGCAAGAACGTCGTTAAGGAAATACTTCATATAAGTCTTGGTAGCACCGGTATCAAGCGAAATATAGGGGTTGCCGGGAACTACGTAGTTCCTATCGTACTTAACGTCCTCGCAGAACATAATGGGAGTAGACTTATCTTCATCATTGAAGAGGTCGTCAATACCGTATGCCTTACCGGAGGAGTAGCCGGCGTAATAGAAGGTAGGCGTGAAGTTATCAATACCCATCGAGTAAGGAGTATTAAGGTCGTTGATGTACCAGTCGATCGCTCTGGGGTTGATATCATATCCTAAGTTCTTGTTCGCGCTTGAAATGGAGCTTTGAGAAACAAATTCACCATTGATGTAAAGTCTTGCATCGGAATATCCATAAGTAATCTCGGTCTTTCCGCTAACTTCAACCTCGGTAGGAATTACCTTGATTGCATAGGTGAAGTGGTTCCAAGTATCGATCTTATTCGAAAGAGCAAATCCGGTATCAACAGATCCGAGATATACCTTCCAAACGCCTGCCGCCTGGTCATACTGAAGCTTAACGTTAAGCGTAGTATATCCACTCTGATAAGCCGAACCGTTGTAAATACGGTTGTCTATCGAGAAAGTAGTTCCGGGGCTATATGCAAGTCTTACGTTTTGTGCCTCTTCGGGTACCTCGCGTGACGTATAGGTAACGCCATCTATTTCATACGCATAAGCATCAGCACACACGTCGAAATCGATCGTGAAATATGAATAATCGGCGATGTGCGTTGAGGGTGCGGATGAGCTATAGGGCGCATATTCATAGTCACGGCGGTAAGCCTTGGGAGCTGCGCCTTTTATGAATGAAAAACGAAGGTACTGGTTGCCCGTTTCTTCGTTTCTTACGACAACCTTCGTACTGTAGGTATCCGCGCTTCCCGATCCGCTTCCGAAGCCCTTGGCGTTTTTGCCGACTGCGGTCGTCTCGAAATTATCGCTCTTGCCAAAATCGGTAGTTGCCTTCGGTACGAGCGCACCGGAGATAACGACGATAGATCCGATAACGATGGCGAGAGTCAGAAGTGCTGCGAAAATTTTAGAAAATTTTCTCATTTGTCTGTGTTCTCCTTAAACGTATATTGTTAAATTACATAGTAAATCATTGATAAAAAGATATACTAATAGTTATACGTATATATTATAAAATATTTTTAAAGAGATGTCAATAATTAATTACCATTTTCCCTCTTTTAAAATACGATTTGTACATATCAACAATAATAATTAAATATATTTGTTTATTTTGCGAATAAAAAACAGCGGCGAAATTCGCCGCTGTTTGAAAATGTTGATTTTTCAGTGATTATTCGTAATCAATGGTTACGCCGTACTGACCGGCACCGCTCGTTTCCTTGATTTTAAGCTTGCGCTTCAAGCACTCGCTTGAGTAATCGTAGAACGCTTTTGCGGGAGTATAATCGGGATTGTTTTCGATATACTCTGCGAGGCAATACTGACCGTAAATTTTTTCTCCGCCATCAACCGAAACAGAGATCGTGAAGATAGCGTTGATCTGCTCTGCGACGATCGAACGATAGTCGTATCTCGTGCAAACTATGCCGTCAATAGTAACTGCGGAGGTAGCCTTTGTTTTAGCCTCAACGTTAGAACCGGTGATAAGATCCTTGTATGTTACTTTGATTTCATAGGTCTTGCCGTCGTTGGGAATGATAACCGAGATGCCGGGCTTGTTAATATTAAGTGCGTAAGATACGCCGACAACGCCTGCTTCCTTAAGCGGTGCATAAGAATCTGCGTTTATTGCAAGCTCTGCATCGGTGAAGTCGTTTTCGATCTTAGAAAGATCGTTATAGCAGGTGCAGTTTTCACCGTGTGAAGCAAGAATAGCGTTGAATTCATCGAAGTATGCCTTTGCAGCTGAGTCGAGGTTGCCTGACTTAATCTCGTAGTAAGAATAATACTTATAACGAACGAAGGAAGCGATAAGCTTAGTTTCGTCAGATCCGCACTCGAAGGTCTTTGCAACCTGGATCGAGTATTCAAGATCCTGAAGTCTGAAGGTCTGCTCGAGCTTGATATTCTTTTCGTCATCTTCGATTACGCCGTTTCCGTTAACGTCATACTGTTGAACGATGAATTTAACGGTTCTGTTTACGTAATCAAACGTGTCGGTGTTGGGATAACGCATTACGTAATAGGTGTTGATCTTCTGGCCGTTGTAATCAACCGTTGTAGAACCTACGTTACCCGTGATTATGGTGTTTTTGTCGTAGAAGCCTGCATCGGCTAACGTACCTCCGGGTACAAAGGTTATACCCTCTTCCTGAGGCACGTGAAGGTTAACGCTGAAATGCGACCAGTAGGACATATTGATCATAGCTTCAATATCTGCTACGAGCGCTCTGCCCGCTGGCTTGAATTCGTTAACGACTCCGTCAA
>JAZLEH010000072.1:0-2430 GCA_045615165.1 Eubacteriales bacterium
TCAGAGCGCGAACAAGATTGCCTGCCACGTTGTCTACACCAACCTTGATACGCACAAAATCATTCTTGACAATCTCGACCGCTCGGCGATGTACTCGGGCAATATTACCGGCGAGGGCCCTCGCTACTGCCCGTCAATCGAGACCAAGCTCGTGCGCTTTTCGGGCAAGGAGCGACATCAGCTCTTCGTTGAGCCCTGCGGACTCGACACCGACGAGATGTATATTCAGGGCTTCTCGACCTCGATGCCGACCGACGTGCAATACGATATGCTTCGCTCGCTTCAGGGGTTTGAGAATGCCGAAATAATGCGCTACGCATACGCGATAGAGTACGATCTTGCAGAGCCGACGCAGATGCTCCCGACACTTGAATTTAAGAGTATTTCGGGGCTTTACGGAGCGGGACAGTTTAACGGTACTTCGGGATATGAAGAGGCGGCGGCGCAGGGACTCGTTGCTGGAATTAACGCGGCGCTCGCATTTAAGGGCGAAGAGCCGATGATACTTACGCGCTCGTCATCCTATATCGGAATGCTCATTGATGACCTTGTGACTAAGGGAACGAGAGAGCCGTATCGCGTTATGACCTCGCGCTCGGAATACAGATTGCTTTTGAGGCAGGATAACGCAGATCTCCGTCTTACAGATATCGGACGGCGCGTCGGACTTATAGGTGACGAGAGATACGCCGCATTCGAAGAGAAAAGAAGACTTATAAACGAAGAGATAAAGAGGATTGAAAAGACGGTCGTCGCTCCCTCGGATGAGGTGAACGAATACCTTTCATCCCTCGGATCAACGGTTATAAAGACGGGAATAAAGCTTGCGGAGCTTCTTAGAAGACCCGAGCTTACCTACGCGCTTCTTGAGAGGATCGACCCGACGAGGCCTTCGCTTCCGCGAGGTGTGCGCGTCAGTGCGGAGATCGCGATAAAGTACGAGGGATATATCAAAAGAGAGCTTGCCGAGGTCGAGAGACAGAAGAAGCTTGAGGATAAGAGGCTTCCTTGTGGGATAGATTACAAATCCATACTCGGCTTAAGGCTTGAGGCGGCGGAGAAGCTTGATAAGATCCGACCGATGAACATAGGTCAGGCATCGCGCATAAGCGGAGTAAGCCCCGCTGACATAAGCGTGCTTCTTATATATCTTCAGGGTAACAAATAACGGCTTTATCGCATAGTATAATAACGGCGCAGGTCGCCAAAGAAGGAATTATACTATGAAGATAGTCATTATACGCCCGCCTAAGATACTCGCCCCGATACTTGCAAGAGTATTCAGGGTTAAGATCAGGAAATAAAACATAAGAGCGAGGACACCGAAATCGGTAATCCCCGCTCTATTTTTATATTTTGAAATATTCGTCTGCTTCAAAAAGATATACGTTGCCGTAGCTCCAATTCCATTTTTTGCTCGTGAGGAAGCGGTCGAACGTGAGGTGGAAATAGCGCCTCCTCGTTCCTATATCGATTCCGAACACCGAGCCCCAGCCGCGAAAACCTCCGTCGTCAAAATCATGCTTCAAGGGGTGGGGGGAGGAGAAGTCGCAAAGCTCGTACACATCGTAGACTGCACGGCGCTTAAAGTCAGAGCCGCATACGAAATATATGTCTCCCTCAAAATTTACGAACGAGCCGCCCGTCTTTTCCTTGCCGGGCGTTCTGTCGGCGATGGTGAAGTTATCGAGTGGATCGTTTGAGGTGAATCGGTAATAATGGTAGCCGTCGGGCTCGTATCTGCATACCGCAAGATGCCATTTTTCGCCGCATTTTATGAGGTCGGGATCTTCGTCGCCAAATACTGCGCCGAGGTTGATTTTATCGTCGTCGGGCAATTTCGGAAGAGGCAAAGCATCGATCACCGATATACCGTGTCGAATATCCGCCGTGGTTTTAGCTCTTGCAAGCGCGTGACCGTGGCTGAAGGCGCAGAACCATATATACCATTGATTCGTATCGCGGTCGTAAACTGCTGTGGTTGCAACGTCGTTTGAGGCAACTCCGTCGCCAAGGTCGAAGAAGAGCGCGCCCTCCATTCTTATATCAGACGTTGTAGGAAGCCAGGAGAGTATGCTCTGGTATGCTCCCGTTTCAAGCCTCTCGGATGCGGTGAGGAAAACTCTGCCGTCATTGGTTACGATCTCGCCGTTTTCGTATTTCATCGGGCGAAGGTCGGCTTGCCCGATACCGCCAAAGAGACACGCCGAAACCTCGGAAAGCTTAACGAGTGATTTCTTGCCGAGCGAGAGTGTGGGCGCCGCGGGCGCTTCTTTGTATATCTTCTCGGAGAGGAGCGCGTAAAGTCCGTTTTCGGAGAGATTCTTTATTGCCGAGTCGTTTGCGTTATCGCAATAGTCACCGATAAGGGATTCGATTTCATCGGGGAGTCTGTATATACTGATGCCGCCCGCACGGAAGGTGACCGAG
>JAZLEH010000073.1:0-3892 GCA_045615165.1 Eubacteriales bacterium
CGCTTGAGGAGCTTCGCCGCGATCACGCCGGAATGCCACACGGTGGCACGGTGATCCGCAACGGAAAAACAGGCTTAGTCGGCGAAAATAACCATACCGTTGAATTTAGCCTTAAGCTTGATTCAAATCCCGAATTTACAGCAAGCGTCCTCGTCGCTTATGCAAGAGCGGTCGTAAGACTCAGCGCGCGCGGCGAAGTCGGCGCAAAAACCGTGTTTGATATCGCACCTGCCGACCTCTCGCAGTATTCGGCAGAGGAGCTTCGCGCTCATATGCTTTAACTGTAATTGCCCCGTTTTCGCGGGGCAATTTTTGAAACTCTTATCAAGGAGAAATTATGTTAACCAAAGAGAAAGAGGCGTTTATATGCGCCAACGTGTCGCGAAATTCGCAAGGAGAGCTCTGCTTTGCAGGGGTTACAGTCTCCTCTCTCGCCGAAAAATACGGCACGCCCCTATACCTTTACGACGAGGAGCGCATCCGTGAAAGATGCCGCACCTATCTTTCGGCGGTAAAGGCGGCGTTCGGAGAACGCGGAAAGGTGTTCTATGCCTCAAAGGCGGCATCATTCAAAAGAATATACGAAATAATGCGCGAGGAGGGGATGTGCACCGACGTGGTTTCGCTCGGTGAGATCTATACAGCACGCGCCGCAGGCTTCCCGCTAGAGAATGCTTGCTTCCATTCAAATAATAAGACCGATCACGATATTAAGGTTGCAATCGAGCTTGGAGTCGGAAGCTTCGTTGTTGATAACGAGGAGGAGCTCTTGGCGATCGATAGGATAGCGGGCGAGGCAGGAGTTAAGAAAAACGTCCTCCTCCGTTTGACTCCGGGTATCGATCCGCACACCTACGCCGCCGTTGCAACGGGTAAGGTTGACTCAAAATTCGGTTCTGCAATCGAAACAGGACAGGCCGAAAATATTACACGGATGGCACTTTCCCTCGAAAATATTGCTCTTCGCGGCTTCCATTGCCACGTAGGCTCGCAGGTCTTTGATTCCGACGTGTATATCAGAGCGGCAGAGGTTATGCTTAATTTCATTGCCGATATCTATAAAAAATACGGCTATCTTGCCGATGAGCTTGATATTGGCGGCGGCTACGGCGTAAGATACGTTGACTCTCATCCCGAAATAGATATCGCCGCAAATATTGCCGAGGTCGGTGAGTTTATGACAAGCTATTCGGCAAGCCTCGGAATAAAGCTTCCCGTAATTGCGTTTGAGCCCGGAAGAAGTATCGTCGCCGATGCCGGAATGACGGTCTATACTATCGGCACGGTGAAGAGAATCCCCGGATATAAAACCTACGTCTCTGTTGACGGCGGTATGACGGATAACCCGAGATTTGCCCTCTATCAGTCGCCATATACGCTCCATACCGCACAGGAGTTTTCGGGAGTTGAAACCGAGCTCGTCTCGGTCGTCGGCAGATGCTGTGAGAGCGGAGATATCATTCAAGAGAACGTAAAAATGCCCAAAATCGTGAAACGGGGCGATCTTCTGGCCTGTTTAACGACCGGTGCGTATAATTATTCAATGGCTTCAAACTATAACAGAATCCCAAGACCTCCCGTCGTTATGATCCGTGACGGCGACTCGTATCTCGCCGTTAGGCGCGAAACCCCCGCGGACGTATTCTCACTTGACGTTTGAAAGGATAAGCTATGAATAAGATCCAGCACGATAAAAACATGGTAATTAAAACGAGTATAAATAAGCCCGATATAAAATTCTACGATATCGACGACGAGCCATTCAGAATCTACGGAATATGGCGTGAGGGTGATAAGTATCACCGTATGCCCCAGGCGGTAGCAGATACCGTGAGCAAGGGAATCAGCGAAATGTGTGCCGTTTGCGCCGGCGGAAGGGTAAGATTCGTCACCGATAGCCCCTACGTAGCAATAAAGGTCGAGTACGGTAATTACGAGCTCTCCTGTATGACTCCCACGCTCGCAATGGCAGGCTTTGATGCCTATGCGGACGGAAAATTCGCAGGAGCATTCCGCCCTGCAGTCGATTTCGACGGCTCTCCGCTTGAGTCGGTGCTCGAGCTCGGCGAGAAAAAAGAAAGGCTCGTAACCATCAATTTCCCCCTCTATACCGAAGTTAAATCAATGCTGATCGGACTCTCCGATAGCGCGATAATTACACACGCCCCCGACTATACCCTTGAAAAACCCGTAGTTTTCTACGGTTCGTCCATAACAAACGGCGCAGGAGCATCCCGCCCCGGCGCAACCTATGTCTCACGCGTCGCACGCGAGCTTGATATCAATTTCCATTGCCTTGGCTTCGGCGGACTTGCAAAGGGCGAAGCGGAGATGGCGGATTATATCGCCTCGCTCGATATGAGCGCGTTCGTTATGGATTACGACCATAACGCGAAAAACACCGAGTATCTCACCGCAACCCACGAGCCGTTTTTCAAAAAGGTCAGAAGAGCTCACCCTAATATCCCGATCATTCTCGTGTCCCGCCCCGATCTTGCCCACGATACGCAGGCGAGATTTGAGGTAATTAAAACGACCTATGAAAACGCGAAGAAAAACGGCGACGAAAACGTGTATCTCGTAAACGGAATGGATTTCTTCGGCGGAGACCTCGACTACACCGTCGATAGAGTCCACCCATCCGACCTCGGATATTATTTCATGGCAAAAGGCATCGAAAAAGCCCTCCGCCCCCTCATTTGATTTAATCTTTAATCGCAAAATTTAAAGCGCAAACGCATCGCCGTTTGCGCTTTTTTCACTTTTACACCCTAAATACGCGCCCTAATGTTTAAAATAAAAAGACAAAAACGCAAACAAGGCTTGCATTTTACAAATTTGTGTGCTATAATACAAATAATGTCTACGCGTGTATAAATAAATATATAAGGCGCGAATCGATAAAATGCAATCTCAGTCGCACCGTCTGCCTGCAAAAGCAGGACTGGTGCATTTTTAGTGTAAGCTGAAAATTGCAAAAACGAAAGGTGAAGTAATATGTCACAGTTGCTTGAAGTTAAACCGGAAGAGCTTGTCGACCTTAAAACAGAAGAAATAGATTTTGAGAAATTTGATCATAAAAGCAAATATTCCGATGAGTATTACGAAGAGTACATAGCATCTTTTGAGCAGAATACGAAGAAGCGTTATTTTTATCGCTTTGTAAAAAGAAGCTTTGATATAGTTGCTTCTTTTACGATGCTTCTGTTATTGCTCCCCGTGTTCGTTATCGTAGCGATTGCTATCAAGTGCGATTCAAAAGGCCCCGTAATCTTTAAGCAGAAAAGGGTCGGAAAGGGCGGCAAGGTGTTCAGTTGCCTTAAATTCCGTTCGATGAAGATCGATACACCGCACGATTGCGCAACCTCTCTTCTCGAAAACCCCGAAAGCCATTATACCAAGGTTGGAAAATTCCTCCGCAAAACCTCGCTTGACGAGCTTCCGCAGCTGTGGTGTGTGCTTATCGGCTCGATGTCGTTTATCGGATATCGCCCGATCGTTTTAACCGAAACGAAATGCAACGACATGCGTGAAAAGCTCGGCGTGTTTGCAATGCGCCCCGGAATCTCCGGCTATGCGCAGGTTCACGGCAGAGACGACGTCTACTATAAAAATAAAGCGATACTCGATGCAATATACGTAAAGAAGGCATCGATCGGATTTGATATTAAGCTCTGCTTTGAAACGGTCGGCGTTGTGTTAAAGCGTAGCGGAAACGACGCCAATAAAAAGACGGATGAAAAAACGGATTCGAAAGAGGATGCTACAGTATGAAAATACTCGTCGTTTGTCAGCATTATTATCCCGAGCAGTTCAGAATTACCGATATATGCGAATGGTTCGTTAAGAACGGACACGAGGTTCAGGTAATAACGGGAATTCCGAATTACCC
>JAZLEH010000074.1:0-2621 GCA_045615165.1 Eubacteriales bacterium
GGAGAAGGTATTTGAGATTCCGTCCCGGCAATCGTCGTAGCAGATCTTCGCAACCGAGTTAAGCGATGCGAGACCGCCGTTTTCTTCTCTGTTGTGCTTCGCGTTTGCACCGGGGGCAAAGGGCGCGGACGCCTTTCTTCCGTCGGGAGTAGCACCTGTGTTTTTACCGTACATTACGTTCGAGGTGATCGTGAGAACGGAGAGGGTGTGGATTGCGTTTCTGTAAGTGGGGGTCTTGCGAAGCTCGGTAATTACTCTGTGAGTCATATCCTTTGCGATAAGGTCAACTCTGTCGTCGTCGTTACCGTATTTGGGGAAGTCGCCAACCGTGTCAAAATCAACTATATATCCGTCGTCGTTCTTTATCGGGCGAACGCTTGCGTACTTGATCGCGGAAAGCGAGTCGGTTACGACCGAGAGGCCTGCTATACCGAACGCCATAAAACGCTCAACCTCGGTATCGTGAAGAGCCATCTGCGTTTTTTCGTAAGCGTACTTATCGTGCATATAGTGAATAACGTTCATCGTGTTGACGTAGAGGTGGCTGAGCCATTCGTTATAAATATCGAATCTCTCCATAACCTCGTCAAAGTCAAGCTTCTCGCCTGCGAGAGGGGGCATCTGCGGGCCGATTTTCATACCGCTCGTAGTGTCGTATCCGCCGTTAATGGCGATAAGAAGAAGCTTTGCAAGGTTGCAACGCGCGCCGAAGAACTGCATCTGCTTTCCGAGCTTCATTGCCGAAACGCAACACGCGATCGCATAATCGTCGCCGTAGATATCTCGCATAACGTCATCGTTCTCGTACTGGATCGAATCGGTGTCGCAGGATACCTTTGCGCAGAATTTCTTGAATCCGTCGGGGAGGGAATTAGACCAGAGGACGGTGAGGTTCGGCTCGGGCGACGGGCCGAGGGTGTAGAGCGTGTTAAGCATACGGAACGTCGTCTTGGTTACGAGGGTTCTTCCGTCGATGCCCGTTCCGCCGAGAGCCTCGGTTATCCACATCGGATCTCCGCCGAAGAGCTCGTTATACTCGGGCGTGCGCAAATGGCGAGCCATACGAAGCTTCATTACGAAGTCGTCCATAAGCTCCTGTGCGCCCTCTTCTGTGAGAGTTCCGTTCTTGATATCTCTCTCGATATATATATCGAAGAAGGTTGAAACTCTTCCGAGCGACATTGCCGCTCCGTTCTGCTCCTTTATTGCTCCGAGGTATGCGAAGTAGGTCCACTGAATAGCTTCTCTTGCGTTTGAGGCGGGCTCTGAGATGTCAAAGCCGTACATTGCCGCCATTTCTTTGAGATATCCGAGGAAGGATATCTGTCTGAAAAGCTCCTCATCAAGTCTTATCTCCTCGGTGTTGAAGGTTGCGTTTGCGAGTGCCGCCTTGTCCTTCTCCTTTTCCTCGATGAGCTTGTTAACTCCGTACAATGCAACGCGGCGGTAATCGCCGATTATTCTTCCTCTTCCGTATGCATCGGGAAGACCTGTGATAACGTGGCACTTTCTTGCCGCGCGCATCTCGTCGGTATAAGCTCTGAAAACGCCGTCGTTATGAGTCGTGCGGTATCTGAATTCCTCTTCAACCTTGCGGCTGAGCTTATAGCCGTAAGCCTCGCATGCCTGGCGCACCATTCTCATTCCGCCGAAGGGGTTTACGCCTCTTTTGAGCGGGCGGTTGGTCTGAAGTCCGACGATGATCTCGTTTTCCTTATCGAGATAACCGGGCGTGTAGCTCGTAAGCGATGAGACTGTGTCGGTATCAATATCAAGAACACCGCCAAACTGCCTCTCAAGCTTGAAAAGCTCGTTAAGCCTCGTCATAAGCATATTAGTTCTCGGCGTAGCTTTCGCGAGGAAATCGTCTCCTCCCTCGTACGCCGTGTAATTTTTCTGAATGAAGTCACGGACGTTGATCTCGTCCTGCCAGACTCCTGCATTAAATCCGTTCCAATTTGCGTGCGTCATAAAATTCTCCTTCGAATATAAAAAACAAAAAGGGCAATTCAGCTTTGATAAAACTGATTTGCCCAGACGGTCGGCATATAAACTTCTACATTCCCCCGCGGTGAACCGCGATATCCGTCAGTTATGTAAAAGCTGTGTAATTATTATAACTCAAATTAAGCGATTTGTCAATCATAATTTTTTAAAACGTTTATCAGGGTTGCATTTCCTCCGACGGCGAGCGCCCGAAAAACGCGACGTAATTTCTGTAAAAGGTAGTATAATCCTCAAATCCCGATGCAATGGCGGTTTCGGTGGGGCTAATTCCTTTTTTTAAGCGGGTCTGTGCGTACAGAAGCCGCTTTTCGTTTATGTATTTTTTCGGACTCTTTAAAAGCTCCTTTTTAAAAAGCCGGAAAAGATAGCTCTCGGTAACGAAGACTGCCTGCGCGACCTCGGAAATGCTTTTGATCGTAAAGAGGTTCTCGCCGATATAGGTGAGCGCTTCGGAGAGAAGGGGGTTGATTACTGACGAGGTGTCGGTAGACTCTGCCTTGATGAGCGAGAGATTATAAACTATCTCTTGTATAAGAAGGCGCGCAAGGTTTGCAAACGAGCGCTCGTCAAAGCTCTCGCAATAGTGATCGAGCTTTGCAAAAATATCGCCGATT
>JAZLEH010000075.1:0-5407 GCA_045615165.1 Eubacteriales bacterium
AGAAGTGATCCGGATAATCTCTATCACTTGTAATTTTTACAAACGAAAAGCCCCCTCGGGTAGCGTGATACTCTTAACGGAGTATTCACGCTACAACTATGATTGCCCGCGGGCAAGTTATGAGTTATGAAATGCTACGCATTGTTATGATTGGCTTCGCCAAGCTTAAGATTTGATAAGCAATCATATCATAACGTTTGCATAGCAAACTCATAACGGCGAGAGGAGCGAGCTTCAAGCTCTAAACTAAACCAACAGAAAAAGAGCAGACACATAAGGTTTTTACGCCTTGCGTGTTTGCTCTTTCTGCTTGTAATATGGGTTTGGGCTTAGCCCCTTTTCGTTTGACTAGTCAAATGCGATGCTCGCGCTTTTGTCAAAGTATAAATTCTCCGTTAAGGACATCACCCCTTTGGAAAGGGATCTTTTTGCTTCGGATCATTGTTTTTTGATCCATTCGTCGTAATATTCGTTAAGAGATGTTTCGTTTTTATAGAAAGAGAATACCTCAGCGGTCTCGTCGACGGAAAACTCGGTGAGAGCCCGCGCTATCCTGTCGTTAAGTCCCGGATGATAGGACGCGTCATAAGAATCGGGATAATTTGCCATCCAACCGAAAGCGGAGACTATTCTATGCTTTGCAACCTCGTCGAGACGGTGAGTTGACAAGCCGCACTTCTTGTCCATAAGGTCAACTCTCGTAAGCTCGGGGTAAATGTATTTGATCCATGCGGATTCGGTAAATCCACCGTGACCGTCCCGGTTGCCGCCGTCTACGTATTTCTGCATAATGTCCTTATCCTCGTCGGTGAGGTAGGGATAGCGATCAACGTTTTCAAGGACCTTTGCCACGTTAGGAAGGGCAAGTGAGTAAACGGATATAATATAATCAGGCTTCTTCTGAAGCATATATCTTGAAAATGCTTGAAGCATTGCGGTGTTGCCGCCGTGGGAGCTGACAAGAAGTATCTTCTTGAAGCCGTTTCTTGAAATTTCGCTGCAGCATTGTTCGAGTATCTGCCAGATAAGAGGCGTCGGGAATATTATAGTGCCGGGATATTCGCCCGCTCCGCTCTTTTCGCCAAAGTAGATTTCAGGAAAAACGCAAACGTCCGCGATCTCAGCCGCCTTTGCCGATATATATCTTCCGTGGAAAACGTCGCATCCGAGAGGAAGATGGATGCCGTGCGATTCAACGCATCCTATGGGAATTAAGCAAACTCCGTTTGATCTTTCAACCGCGTCATAAAATTCGTCCTGACGTAATTTTGTCCATTCCATAATCAAATTCCTTTCAAGAGCTGTTCTGCTCGGCTATAGTATATAATAACAATTTGATTTTGTCAACGGGTGCGTAAATTAAATTTTATTTTAAGCAATCTGCAATCACCCCTCACGATCCTCAGAAAACACGGGCCCTAGATCTGCGGATACGCTTATCCTTCAAACGTAAAATCATCTTAAGATAATCCCTTTTTAGAAAAAACTTTTTACGTTTTTCCTGACTTCCGTGATGACGTTTTAAAGTTTAAAGCTATAATTTCCGAAAGCTCTTGAATTTTTTCTCGCCTTATGTTATAATAAACCGTAATACAAAAATCTACGGAGCAGAATATGACGAATATTGCTATACTCGGATTCGGCGTTGTCGGCGGCGGCGTTGCGGATCTTATTACTGAAAATTACAAAGAGGTCACGAAGCTTGGCGGTGACGAGATAAATATCAAGTACATCCTCGATCTTCGCGATTTCCCCGATTCCCCCTTTGCAAACAAGGTGGTTCACGATTGCAATATAATAGTTAACGACCCCGAGGTTTCGGTTATCATCGAGGTTATGGGCGGATCGCATCCCGCGTACGAATTTACGATCGCGGCACTCAACGCAAAGAAGAGCGTTATCACCTCGAATAAAGAGGTCGTTGCAAACTTCGGCGACGAGTTCCTCGCCCTTGCGAAGAAGAACGGCGTTTCATACAGATTTGAGGCGGCTGTCGGCGGCGGAATCCCCGTTATCTCCCCCATGATCCACTGCATCGGACAGAACAAGATCTGCGAGGTGCGCGGTATTCTTAACGGAACTACCAATTATATACTCACCAAGATGTTTACCTTTGGCGATAGCTTTGAGTCGGCTCTTAAGGACGCGCAGGAGCGTGGATACGCAGAGCGCAACCCCGATGCCGATATACTCGGTACTGATGCGGCGCGCAAGATCGTTATTCTCTCCGCTCTCGCAACGGGCAGACTCGTTGACGTTAACAAGGTGCATACCGAGGGTATCACCAAGATTAGAAAGGCTGACGTTACCGCCGCAGAAAAGAAAGGATACAGCATCAAGCTTCTCGGCAGATGCATTAACAGCGGTGACGAGCCGTTCGTTATGGTTGCGCCCTTTATACTCTCCTCCGAGTCCGCGCTCAGCGGAGTTACCGGCGTTTATAACGCGGTCGAGGTCGTGGGCGAGCCTCTCGGCAACGTAATGTTCTACGGCAAGGGTGCAGGCGCGGGCGCTACGGCATCGGCAGTAGTCGGTGACCTTATGCAGACGATGACCCTCGGCGGTCAGGGCGAGCCCTCGTTTGAAAAGAGCGATGCTCTTAAGTGCTTCGACCACTTCACCGCTAAGCGCTATCTCGCGTTTGACGCATCGATTACGGACAAGGTGCTCGCAGTGTTCGGCGGATGTGAGAAGCTCGATTCCGACGAGTGCGCGATCATCACCGAAGCTCTCAGTGAAAAGGAGCTTGAAGCAAAGCTTGCAGCACTCGGCGCAGAGCCCCTTTCAAGCATCAGACTTCTTTAATAAATTTCTCCGAGGGGGCTTTGATCCTCTCGGAGTTTTTTATAAGCGAGATAACCGTGATTAGCGTCATAAGGAGAAGCAGAATATCACTAAGCGAGATAAGAAGCCTCTCGCCAAGTCCGCCGCAAAACAGAATTATCAGAATATAAAGAGGGATAAGCACCCTCTTTTTTCTTTCCCCGTCGGAAGATGCGAGATATCCGAGGCAGGAGTCGGCGTAATAATATCGGCATATCACCGCGGAATATGAGAAAACGAAAATAACGATAAAAACGATGTAAGGCGAAGCTTTGCCGAACACCGAAGCTATTGCCCGTGTAACGATTTCTACGCCTCCCCCGTCAAGCGGCACGCCCGAGGCAACTATCGCAACGCCCGTCAGCGTGGAGAGGATCACCGTATCAAAGACGACCTCCAATATTCCAAAAAGACCGACGTCCGACGGCGAGAGTGACGACCTTGCCTCTGCCATAGAGGAGCTGCCCGCGCCCGCCTCGTTTGATAGAAGCCCCCTTGAAAAGCCTTCACGCATAGCTTTTATAGCTAAAAAAGACGACACGCCCCCTCCCAAAGCGCGAAAATCGAGCGCTTCGCAAGCAATTTTCAAAACTGCCTCGGGAAGAGATGAAAGGTTTTTAAAAACTACCGCAAGCATTATCATAATATAAAAAACGGTTGCGATCGGAATCGCGCAGGCGTTAACACCCTCTATTTTACGAGCGCCCCCGAGTATTGCAAAAAGCACGAGTGCGGCAAGCGCGGCGCATACGGCAAGTGACGGAATCCCAACGCTGTCGGCTGAAGATATTACGCTCCGCGCCTGCAAACCGCCGCCGAGCACGAACGAAAGAACAAGGGTCAAAAGGGCGTATATCGAGGACGCGCGCCTGCCGAGAGCATCCTTCACGGAATACACGATTCCCATCTCCGAGCCGTAAAGAGAGGCGATATATGATTCCGCGTATTTCAAAGGAGCGGAGAAAAGCGCCGATGCGAGAATCCAAAACACGACCCCTGCCCCGCAAGCCTTGATGCCGTATGCAACGCCGACTATATTCCCAACGCCGAGTGTTCCCGCAAGGGCGAGCATAAGAGCGCGCCTTGAGCCCTCGTCACGCGAGTTTTTTGCAATTCTTTTTAACACGGATACGGGATGACGGATAAAAAAGAACCTTAGCCTCGTTAAAAAATAAGCCCCTGCAAGTATAACCAGCAGAGGCAAAAGATAAGAAATTGACATAGAAAAAGCCTCCGCAGGATAATATGCGAGGGCTTTTTCTTTTATTCATAAGAACCAGGTTGAAATAAACCTGTATGCGATATAGGCAAATGTTGCCGAGATCACGATACCGCTTATTATACCTATTACGCGGTCGATCTTTTTGTTCTGCTCGCGCTCCTTTTCGTCGAGGATCTTATCCTCCTCGGTCTCGCGAAGCTCCTCGGGAACTTCCTCAACGGCGGCATCGTCCTCTTCCTCACGGGCGAAATCGTATTCGCCGAGCTTTATCTTCTCGGCGCGCTCCTTAGCCTCGGAGAGCAGTTCGCTGACGGTCTTAAGCGAGAGCTTATCGTCGATTCCCGCATCCGACATCTTCTTCGTTATTCTGTCCATTGCGGAGCTTATTTCGGAGCAATCCCTTGATCTTGTGGCGATCTCCATATCGGAATCGCACTCCTCGCAAAGATATTTTGCGTTTGCATAACCGCCAAGGGTAAGTATTGCGGCGGTCTCGGAATCTACCTTCTTTTTACAAACAGCGCAAAGCTTTTCCATCAATCAAACTCCCTTATTTCCTTTAAGCTGGGCGCGGACCTCCGCGATATATTCATCGCGAAGCGCCTTCTGCTCAGCCTTTTCCTCCTCGGTAAGCTCACGCGTCTTTGCAAGTCTTCCGAGCTCGTTTATTCTGTCTACCTTTATCTTATCCATAATCAAGTCACCTTATTATAAAGCTTTGCAAGACCGCCCTCCGAGGTTTCGCGATAGAGGTGGGAGAGGTCCTTGCCCGTCTCGTACATCGTTTTTATAACGAGGTCGAGTGAAATTTTTCTTGAGCCGGAAAGGAAGTTTGCAAGGCTCATTGCGTTGATAGCGCGCATTGCCGCAACTGCGTTGCGCTCTATGCAGGGTATCTGCACGAGGCCGCAAACTGGGTCGCACGTAAGGCCCAGGTGATGCTCCATTGCTATTGATGCGGCGTACTCTATCTGGTGGATACCCATATCAAAAAGCTCTGCAAGCGCTGCAGCGGCCATGGAGCACGCCGTGCCTATCTCCGCCTGGCATCCGCATTCCGCGCCGCTGACGGACGCATTTTGCTTCACAAGGTTACCGATGATTCCCGCAACGGCGAGCGCGCGGAGAACGTCGTCCTCGCTATAGTTGAGAGATTCGCTCTTGTATTTGAGCACGGCGGGAAGCACGCCCGAAGCGCCGCACGTCGGCGCTGTTACGATAATGCCGCCGCCCGCGTTTTCCTCGCTTGCCGCGTATGCGTAAGAGCAGACCATTCTCGTTTCGCGCGTGGCCTTGGTTTCGTCCACGTGGCGGTGGCTGTAGATGCTGGAGGCGGTTCGGTTAAGCTCAAGCCCGCCTTCA
>JAZLEH010000076.1:0-1770 GCA_045615165.1 Eubacteriales bacterium
CAGACCATCCTCGGATGGTCTGTTTTTTTGCTTTCTCTGCAGGATTCGAGTTACCGGTAACCTGTTAGTAGTTGGCGCCGGTTCCGCTTCGCTCAATTTGCATATTCGTTACGCGTTCAAATGCTGGTTATTCACTAATGAATAATATTGACACGCCTATGCTTATGTGCTATAATTAATCCAAGGAAGGCGGTATGTTTTATGAGTAATATATCTTTATTTGAAATAATTGATTCCTTGATGGAAAAATATACGAAAATATGGGAGGACATTTGCAATATTGAGAGTCCTTCCACTGATAAGACGGCGGTCGACAGAGTCGGAAAATACGTTTCCGAGATCGCAAAGGAGCATAATTGGCGTGTAGAGGTTTATCCACAAGAGAGATTTGGCGACGTAGTTTGCATAACGCTTAATCCCGATTCCAAGGGCGCTCCGATCGCATTATCGGGACACATGGACACGGTGCATCCTATCGGACTTTTCGGAACGCCTGCGGTAAGGATTGACGGCGACAGGATCTACGGACCCGGCGTTATGGATTGCAAGGGCGGTATCGTTTCGGGACTCCTCAGTATGGAGGCGCTTGAGATGAGCGGATTCAAGGATCGCCCCGTTATGCTTCTTCTTCAATCAAACGAGGAGATCGGAAGCGGAATCAACAACAAAGCGCCGATCCGTTGCATCTGTGAAAGAGCGAAGGACGCGATCGCGTTTTTAAATCTTGAGGGATATGAGGGCTGGTTTGCGGGCAAGGCGTGCCTTGTCAGAAAGGGAATCGCAGGATTTATCTTCAGGGTTTACGGCATCGCCGCTCACGCTTCGTACAGTGCGCGCGAGGGTGCGAGTGCTATTGCAGAGGCGTCGCACAAGATACTTGCCCTTGAGGCGATAAAGAACGACGAAGGAATCACCTGCAGCGTTGGAAAGATAAAAGGCGGCACGGCGCGAAACTCGATTCCTGCCTATTGCGAATTTGAGCTTGACGCAAGGTTCGTAAAGGAAGAAGAGCTTGAAGAGTTGAAGGCGAAGGTTCAGAAGATCGCGGACGAAACGCATATTGCGGGTTGCCGCACCGAGGTTGAGCTTATAAATCTTCGTTCGCCGATGTTCCTCTGTGACAGAAACACCAATCTTCTTGAAATTTCAAACAAGGCGTTTGAAAAGTACGGTCTTTCAGCTCTTGAATGCGGTTTCCGCTCGGGTGGCTCCGATGCCGCGGACGTAACGGCGTTTGGTATTCCGTGCATGGATTCGATGGGCGTTTGCGGTGAGAGAGCGCATTCAAAGGACGAATACGCTATAATAAGCTCGCTTTTTGAGTCGGCAAAGAGAGTTACGGCGATCGTTTCTTCGATCTGATAAGCAAATAAATATTACGAGGTATATGATGAACGCAAAATATATTTTAAATTTAGTTGAAGAAAGAAAGGACGAGCTTTTCGAATTGTTAAGCTCGCTCGTCAAAATAAATTCCGAAAGCTTTAAGAGCCACGGAAACGAAGAAAATCTCGCAAGGCATATAGACGGGATTTGCAAGAGTCTCGGTTTAGAGAGCGAGGTATATTCCCCCCTCGATATTCCGAATTTCAAGGAGCACCCCGATTATATGGAGGGCAGAGGACTTGAAAACAGATACAACGTTTCCGCTATATGGAAGGGCAGCGAGGACAAAAACGGCGTTATGCTTATGGCGCACACCGACACCGTTGGAATAGGAAGCCTTGATAATTGGGAGAGCGACCCCCTCTCGGGCGAGATCAAGGACGG
>JAZLEH010000077.1:0-13891 GCA_045615165.1 Eubacteriales bacterium
TAACCGCCTCTGCAGATCCTGCAACGTCAGCCTTAACGATAACGTTAAGAGTCTTGACACCGTCGGAGATCTGGTTGAAGAGGTCGTCAAGGTTAACTCTTGCATTAGCAGCAAGGATATCCTGGCGCTGTTTTTCACGGCGCTGCTCGGCAAGGTTTCTCGCCATTCTCTCGTCCTCAACCGCGTTAAGCTCATCGCCTGCCTGAGGAACATCGTCAAGACCAACGATCTCAACGGGAACGGAAGGACCTGCAACCTTGATGTTCTTGCCCTTGTCGTCTACCATAAGACGAACTCTACCAACCGCGTTACCAACGATAACGTAGTCGCCCTGATGAAGAGTACCGTTCTGAACGAGGACGGTTGCAACAGGACCTCTTCCGCGGTCAAGCTTAGACTCGATAACGAGACCTCTTGCACGGCGGTTGGGATTAGCCTTAAGCTCCTTAACCTCAGCAACGAGAAGAACGCTCTCAAGAAGATCGTCGATACCCATACCCGTAAGTGCGGAAACGGGAACGCATATAACGTCGCCGCCCCATGCCTCGGGAACGAGCTCGTACTGAGTAAGCTGATTAAGTACGTTATCGGGATTAGCCTGCGGCTTATCCATCTTGTTGATTGCAACTATAATATCAATACCTGCCGCCTTCGCGTGGTTGATGGCTTCGATGGTCTGGGGCATTACGCCGTCATCCGCCGCAACGACGAGTATCGCGATATCGGTGGACTTAGCACCGCGCATACGCATCGCGGTGAACGCCTCGTGACCGGGGGTATCAAGGAAGGTTATATCCTTGCCCTGCGCCTTAACTCTGTAAGCGCCGATCGCCTGAGTGATTCCGCCTGCCTCGCCCTTGGTTACGCTGGTGTGTCTTATTGCGTCGAGTATAGAGGTCTTACCGTGGTCAACGTGACCCATAACGCAGACGACGGGCGCTCTCTCTTCAAGATCTGCCTCGTTTTCCTCTGCCTCGGTAAAGAGACGCTCCTCGATGGTAACGACTACCTCCTTGGTAACCTTAGCGCCGAACTCGTCAGCGATAAGCTCCGCGGTAGCGTAATCGACTACGTCGTTAAGACCCTTCATCTCGCCCATCAGCATGAGCTTCTTGATAACCTCTGCGGAGGTCTTCTTAAGTCTTGATGCAAGCTCGCTTACGGTGATCTCGTCGGGAACGGTGATCTCAAGCTGCTTGTTTCTTGCGCGCTCTGCCTCGAGCTTCTTGATCTTCTCCTGAGCAGCTCTTTCCTTATCCTTCGCGCTCTTTGCGTTCTGACCCTTGTTGTCCTGCTTCTTGAGCTTCTGCTTGGACGCCTTGGTATCAGTGCCGTTTGCGATTGCGTAGAACTGATCGTTATAACGCTCGTCATACTTTGAGAGGTTAACGTCGGAGGTTCTCATATCAACGACGCGGGTCTTGGGAGCTTCAGCGGTATAATCCGACTGAATGTTTACTCCACCCTGTACGCTTGCCTTATCGAACGTGGGGGTAATGGTCTTGAACTGCTGCTTCTGAGCCGCCTTCTTCTCTTCCTTCTTCTGAGGCTGAGCCTGCTGCTGGGGCTTCTGCTGAAGCTTCTGCTGCTTTTCGATCTGAGCCTGCTGCGCGGGTCTGACGTTAGACGCCTGCTGCTGAGGAGCTTTGGTCTCCGGCTTTGCGGCTACGGTCTGCTGCTGAGGCTTCTGCTGAAGGGGTCTTTGCTGATTGTTGTTATTATTCTGATTGTTGCCCTGCTGATTAAAGCGCGGCTTTCCGTCTGCGGTGCGCTGCATATTCTCGCGGCGCTTTGCAAAGGGATCATCCTGGGGTCTTTCGTTGTATTTCTGATACTGATTCTTCGGTGCGTAATAATTCTGCGAGTTGGGTCTGTTATCACGCTGCTGGGGAGCGCCCTGCGGCTGTCTCTGTCTCTGATCGGGTCTTGCGTCTCGGGGCTTGTTCATATCCTGCATAGGCTTGCGAGCGGGTCTTTCCTCAGTCTTTGCCTCGAGCTTAGGCGCGGGCTTCTCCTCAGGCTTCTTTTCCTCTGCCTTCGGTTCAACCTTCACCTCGGGCTTCGCCTCAGGCTTTGCCTCTGCCGCGGGTGCTTCTGCCTTGGCCGCCTTTTCCTTTACAGACGATATCGTAACGCTACCGCCCGTATAAGCATCGATATTCTTTATCTGATGCGATTTTGTAATAAGAGAGAAGAATATTTCGAATTCCTCTTCGTCAACGGCAGCGCCGCTGTTCTTCTTCTCAATTCCTGCTTCCTTGAATACGTCTACGACATCCTTGGACTTTAAGTTAAAATCCTTTGAAATATCCGAAATCTTCAATATAAATCACCGATTTTGCTTTCGCAAAAACTTCCTTTCGTCAAATTCATACTCTTTTGATCACTCAACAGCCTTCTTTATCTCAGCGGCAAATCCGTCGTCCGTGACCGCTACCGCGGCGGGAGCGTAAGTCTTGCCGAGCAGGCTTCCGAGCCGTGCGGCATCTATTTGCGCTTCGACTACTGAAACTCCGTAATAATCGCTTTTTACGGTAAGCTTCTTTTTAGTATTATCCGATGCATCCGATGATATCACGACGAGCTTTACCGCTCCGCGAGCCATACTCTTGCATATCTGATCAGTTCCGATGACGAGCTTCCCTGCCCTCATCGCAAATCCGAGCATTCCGTAAAAACGCTGATTCTTATTAGTTTCCAACTGCAAGCTCCTCTTCAAGTCTGTTATATACGTCATCCGGTATGGAGCATTCAAGCGACGCTTCAAGTCTTCTCGCTTTGCGGGCCTTCTTGAGGCAAGCAGCGCTTTTACATATATATGCGCCCCTGCCCGATTTCTTTCCCGTTGCGTCAAGGACTATCTCCCCCTCGGGAGTTCTGAGAACTCTCATAAGGGAATTCTTCGGGAAATGCTCACCGCATCCCGTGCAGCGTCTTACCGGCTGCTTCCTTACCGTTATATTTCCGCCTGCCATTTTACGCCTTGATATCTATCTTGCATCCGGTGAGTCTTGCAACAAGCTTTGCATTCTGACCTTCCTTACCGATAGCAAGAGAGAGCTGGTCGGGAGAAACGGTTACTCTGCAAGAGCGCTCGTCCTCCATTTCCACCGAGATAACCTTTGCGGGCGAAAGCGCCTCGGCAACGTATTCGGGAAGATTTTCGCTATACTTGATGATATCAACCTTTTCATTTCCGAGCTCGGCAAGAATTGCGGAAATTCTCATTCCGTTCTTACCGATACAAGATCCGATCGCGTCAACGTTCTCGTCTCTCGATTCAACCGCGATCTTGGTGCGGCTTCCCGCCTCACGGGAGATACCCTTGATAACGATCGTGCCGTCCTGGATCTCGGGGATCTCAAGCTCGAAAAGACGCTTAACGAAGTTGGGGTGAATTCTTGAAAGAGTAACGAGCGGTCCTCTCATCTCACCCGACTTAACCTCGGAGATGAATACCTTGATTCTGTCGCCGACCTCGTGAACCTCACCGGGCATCTGCTCTGCCTTGATAAGGGTTGCGTAGCCTGTGCCGGTATCGAGAATGAGGTTTCCGGTAGTGGTATCAACCTTATCAACGATAGCGGTGATGATCTCCCCCTTCTTCTCCTCGTATTCTCTGGGCTGTCTTTCACGCTCTGCATCTCTGATCGCCAGAATTATCATCTGCTTTCCTGCGGTTGCGGAGATACGGCGGAAGTTCTTGGTCTTAAGCTCGGTCTCAACAGTACCGCCAAGCTTGTTGCGGCGGCTGAGCGCCTTTGCCTCGGAAAGAGAGATCTGGCACTTGGGGTCTTCAACCTCACCGTCTGCAACGACGAGTCTCTGCTGATAAACCTTGAGATCCTGCTTAACGGGGTCGAGATTAACTCTAACGACGGTAGTCTGACCAACCTCCTTGCGGCACGCGTTTGCAAGCGCAAGCTCGATCTTCGCGATCATGTACTCCTTCGGAATCCCCTTTTCCTTTTCAATGAGGTCTATTGCCTCAAAAAATTCCTTATTCATTTTTCCTTTTTACCTTGTAATTATAGAATTACAATCCTTTCTTTATTCAAAATATACTGTGGTTAACTTAGCTATTTCACTTTTTTGAAGCACGACCTCTGCGCCGTCCTCATCAAGAGTTACCGACGCCTTGTCAGCGCCCGTAAGAATTCCGGTAACGCTCTTTTTGCCATCCTTCGCAACGAAGAGCTTCGCCTGAACCTTCTGTCCGACGGAAAGCTCGATATGCTCGTCGGTCTTAAGCTCCCTCTCAATTCCGGGAGACGATACCTCAAGATAATAGAAATCCTCGATCGGATCGATCTCATCAAGTATGGGGTCGATCGCTCTGTGAACGCGCTCGCAGTCCTCAATATTGATTCCCGCGTCGCAATCAATGGTGATTTCAAGATGGTAATCCGCGCCGATCTTCGAGTAACTGATGTCCCAAATTCTGTATCCAAGCTCGGTTACGGTGGGCAGAATTGCCTCTCTTACGGTTTCCTTAATTCCCTTTTTCATTTCTCCTCCTTAATTATCTGATGGCAGTGCGGACAACGGCCGCCCGGACATAAAATGAAGAGTGACTCTTCAGCCACTCTTCACCTTTCATTATTCATCGTATAAATTATACCATATATTTTCAAAAAATCAATAGTTTTGTGAAAATATTTTAATTTATTTATTAAAGTTCCTCTTCGAAGCTCCAATCGTTAGGCAGGTATCCTATCTTGCGCCTGCGTTTTATGAGGGCGCGGTTGCCGCTTTCCTTTGCGTAGCTTCTGAGAATATTTTCGATTTCGTTATTGACCTTTTCGCGCTCGCGCTCAAGTCGGCGTATCATATCAGCCTTGTCGCGTGAGTTCATCGCGTCAATACGCATTCCTTCTTTTTTCGTGAAGGGCATTGCTGGCAACCTCCTATTTCTTAAAATACTCTATCCATTTATTGAAATAATTTAAAATATCGTCGCCGAAAAGACTCCAAGCAAATACGCAAGCGACAGTCATAACGCCGAGGAATATCATCATTCCCGCCCATTCTCTTTCGCTTCTGTATCGCTCCTCCTGCTTTTTGAGCTTCTTTATCATATACTTGATCTCACGCTCGGAGGAGGCAAGAGAGTTTTTCGCCGCCTTCATCCTTCTGATAAGCTCGGCGTTTGCTCTGCCGCCACCGTTCATCTTGCGAAGCTTATAACGGCACTCCTCGTACTCTGCGGCGTAAGCAATACGCTTATTAAGCATTTCGTAGGCACGCTCCTTCATATCGAGCGGAGCCTTGAATCTATCGATCTTTGATGCAAGCTCACTCTGGCGCTTATACATATTTTTCGCCGCTTTTCTTCGCACGGATCCCGCCTTGCGCGATATTTTCGCGACGGAAAGTCTCCTGTCAGAGCCGCCGTAAAGAGCGATAAGTCTCTCATTTATGCTCTCCCTTTCGGACAAAAGCACATCGAGTCGGAGTCTGAGCGCCTCAAGCCTTTCGCGCCTTGCGCCTTTCTTGACCTTTTCATTTGCGGAATCAAGCGCCGCAAGGAAGTAATATCTTGAGTTGTCCTCCCTTTCAAGCTTTGCGGCTCTTCTCTCTTCCCTCTTTATGCGGTCGATGCGCTTGTCAATTTCACGGATCTCACGCGTTTTATCGCGCTTATTCGTGCCGAAGGAATTCATTATAACATCTCTTCTGGCTTCAAGCTCGGAGACGCGGTTTTCGGTTCTCAGTGTTACGAGAAGGACATCTCTCTCTGCGGCGCGCTTGACCGCGCTCATACGCTCGGAGCGTCTCTGCTGCATGGTGCGTCTTTCGCTCTCGGTATATTCGATAACGCCATCACCGGAAAGATGCTTTTCAAATTCCTCGCTCACGTAGCCAAGCTCGGCTCTGAGTCGGTTCTCAAGCTCGGTCTCCTCGGTGAGAGAGGAGCGATATGTATCCTCCTCCATTCCGTGATAATAAACGTTTTGTATGGGCCTGAATAGCTTTCCCTCAAGCACCTCGTCCACTATCTCGTAATCAAGCCTTTGAAGCGACCTTCCGGTTGCGGTCTCGTATTCGTCGCAAAGATCGTTATACTCGTCGATATGGAATTCAAGGATCTTCTTATGCTTTCCCGTCCTTGCCTTTACGCCGACGTATACGCACGCTCCAAGGGCGTCCGCCGCCATCTCGCAAAGCTCCTTTTCGATAGCGATCTTCTTAACTATTATACTGACGTTTTCCTCGGGCGACGCCTTCTTCTGATCTGTGGCAAGCCTTGCCTTCTTTTTCTTCAGAGAATACTCGTCCTTATAGAACTTATTAAGTCTTTTTGAAAGTCTGCTCTTTGCAAAGAGGTCAAGCGTCTCTCCGTGATATGAGAACTCGCGATGCTCCTCGTATTCGGAGTGATCCTCCTCTTCTGCTCTTTCCGACTTGACCGTTTTCACGGGAGCTGCAGGGATGGTCTCCTGAGCGTTTTTGTTGTTTAGCGAGCGCTCGTATTCGCTTATAAGCTTGCGCTCGGTCTCGGTGTCAAAGACGTAGGGATAGGAATCGTCTGCTCCCATATATATCGTCTTATCACCGCCGTGATGCGACTCGTTATAAAGCGGATATTCCTCGTGAAGCTCGGGTGTGCGAGTCGTAACCCCGCCGACGTCCTGCGCGTCTTTTTCAATTCTGCGCTCGACAAAATCTCTTTGCTCTATCTTTTCTCTGTGCTTATCGTATTCGGAAACTATTCTGCGATCCCTCTCCGCACTGTCAAGACCGAGAGATGCTCCGTATTTCTCATAAAGATCGCGTGATCCTTCATCGGTTTTTCTCGCACGGGGGCGCTCGTTTGCGATGATTTCGCGCGATTCGTAGGAATACGCTTCGCTCCTCATTTCGGCTATAAGCTCGGAATACTCGTATCTTTTTCTGCGTATTGATTCAAGCTCTGCCTTATACCTATCCTCTTCCTCACGAAGAAGACGAAGCTCCTCGTTATACACGCCCGACGCCTGCACGATCGCCGCGGCGCGGAGCGCCATATGCCTTGATTCTGCGGCACGGATATCCGACTCGCGCTTTCTTTCAACGAGTCCGTCATCCGAACCATCGCGCTCGCTTGGTATATCTCCACGGGTCTTTTCTACCGCCTCTTGATACGAGTCCGCCATATACGAGCTGTCCGGAGCAAAATGCTCAACGGGTGCGGGGATATCCTCCGCGTCGCCGATCGTAAGGATCATATCCTGATCGACCTCTTCCTCATCAAGAGGGGAGCTATCGTAACCGACGAATATCGTCATATCCTCGTCCGGCTCACCGCCAATGGTGATCGAAAGATCGTCGGGATCGTCAACCCTTTCGGACACGTTATGCTTTGGTCTGTTATATCTCTTAGCATCAAGCTCGCGCTCGGTGATCTGCATCTCAGACCTGCCTGAATCGAACGCCGCGTTTATGGCGGCAAGAAGGGCGTCGGTTTTCGCTCCGATCTCCGCTCCTGCCTCGCGCTCCTTGCGCACGAATTCCCTGACCTCTCGCTCATGGATCTCGTCAAGGCGCTCCTTTTCGAGTCGCTCGGCTTCCTCGCGAGCCCTTTTCTGCTCGGTCGCCCTTTTGCTCTCTCTCGCTTCAAGACGCTGTCTGTACTCACCCTTTTCCGCATCGAACGCCGCTCTTTCAATTGCGGCTCTTTCGGCGCGCTCTCTGTTCTTCAAAAGCTTAGCCTTCGCTTCCTTTGCGCGCTTTTCACGCTCACCGTCGGTGAGAAGCTCGGGCAGGCGCTGCTTATCCGTCTCTGCAAGACTCTTTTGCACGTCTCGCAGCTTTTCCTTCTGATTCTGAACGGGCGCGGTCAGGATCGCGTCGCTTTTTTCTTCTTTTTCGATTTGTTCAGCCTGCTTTTCGTTATTCTCTTCAATCATAACCGCACCTCCTTTCGTGTAGTCCGGTAAAATTAAATCACTTTTCTTCCTTCGAATCGTAATATTCGAGCAGGAAATTAAGAACGTCACGCCTAAGGACTATTCCTATAAAGCATCCTCGGTCGTCAACGATCGGGACGAAGTTATGCTCCTTGACGTTTTCTATCAGTTCACTCACAGACGCATTGTGATAAAGCGCCTTTGAATACCCCGTGTCAAGTATTTTCATAACGTTATCGCGTTCAGCCGCGCGGAAATCAAAGTTTCCGTTATCTAAGAAATACTTGAAAAGGTCATCGTTTCTCAAGGTTCCGACGTACGCCCCATCCTCGTCAAGCACGGGTATTGCCGCATAGTGATGGAAGCGCATTTTCTCAAGCGCCTGTCTCACCGTGCTTCCCGAATCGATATACTCAACCGAGCTTTTAGGAATCATAAGTCTTAAAATATTCATTAAAATTGGCCTCCGAAATTTTTAAATGCCGTGAAGAGCCGTTCCTATAACAGTTGCAAATTCAGAGCGCTTCGGCATCACGAAGTTAACTCCGTAGGTATCCTTCATACCGTTAAAGAAATCTATCTTATCCTTGCAGAAGGCGATCCTCGTAAGGTTTCCGGTCAATACGATGTTCTCCACTCCGACGCTTCTTGCGGCGAATATAGCCACCATATCGATCGTCTCGTATACCATATTCATAATACCGAGAGCAAGATCCTCCTTCGTCGCAAGGTCGGAAACGTTTCCGAAATTCGACGCAGTAAGATCCGCGGCAAGCTCGGACTCGCTTGCGGTTATATCCTTTATGCGAAGATCTATGTTCGCAAGATCACCCTGCGAAGCGAATTCCTCAATATGGTCAACCGTCTCAGCTCCGACGAGAAGCTTTGAAAGCCCCATAAGGCTACCGCCGCCGACTCCCGTACCGCCGAGATAATTCATTTTTCCGTTTGCGTTAGCGTGTACTATCGCAGTACCCGTTCCCATACTGACAATCAGCGCCTCCTGAAGCCCGGAGAGGTAGAGTCCGCCGCGGCCGATTCCGTTAAACTCGGGAACGCGAACACAATCAAGACCGTAAAGGTCGCGCTTTACGAAGGACGAACCGACACCGGTCATCATTATTCTGTCGATCTCATTTATTGAGATTCTGTTTTCATCCGTGAATTTTCCGAAAGCGCCGTAGGTCGACGTTATCGGGTCGTTTGCACGAACGAACTGCGGCTCGATAAGCTCGATCTTATCTTCATTTTTTCGCACGCCCACGATCTTAGTCGTGCTGCCGCCAACGTCTATTCCGATTATAACACTCATTTTTTCTTCTCCTCGACTCTCGACATAATGTTTTCAAACGAGAGTCCGTATTTATCCGCGATATCACGCGCGTAGGATTTGCCGTCGGGCTTCATCCTGTGAATTTTAAAGGATCTCTCTCCCTCCTCCATTCCCGCAACGAGGGTATCGATCGCGATTCCGCCGCATTGAAGCGAGCGTTCGTTGATCTCGGATACGGTTGCGGCAAGCTCGTGAAGGTGGGTTGAGAATATTCCGCGGCATCTTATAGCGGCGAAGCTCGTAAGTATCTCGGAGGCGATATACGACGCCTCGTACGCACCGGTTGATGAAAGCGACTCGTCAAGAAGGATCATACTGTCAGAGCTTACCGCATCGAATATTTCCTTAAGGCGCGCGCATTCCTCGCCAAGTCTTCCCTTATCGATAGTATCGTCAGCGCCCTCTGGGAAATGGGTATATATTCCGTCAACGGGGGAGACGGACGCCTCCATTGCGGGGACGGGCAATCCGAGCTGGGTCAACGCCTGAGTAGCGCCGACGGCGACGGTGATGACCGATTTTCCACCGCGGTTAGGTCCTGTCAGAACGTATATACGCGCTTCATCGTCAAACTCGAAATCGTTCGTTATTATCTCATTATCTATAGCGAGGGCAACTCTCGGGTTATATAAGCCCTTTGCCGAGAAGACCTTCTCCTCGATCGGGGCGAGAGCAGGCATACATACTGAGCATCCGGGATGGGCGGCAAGCTCGTTCATAAGCTCCGAGGCGCGGCTCACAAACTCTATCTCGGGAAGCATTTTAAGAAGGAAATCCGTGTTATCAAGCACATACTCGCCAACGATCGCTCTCCATCCCTTGACCGACGAGCGGAACACCTCTTCAATCGCTCCGTTGAACGCTCCGATAAGAGCTTCCTTTTTATTATCGCTCTGTCCCTTTCCAAACGGGGAAAGCTCGGCGATGCAGGTAAACGCGTCGTTTTTGAAGGAAAGGCGAAGTATCTTATCAAGCACCTTGCCCGATTTGAACGGCTCGGCGTTTATTGAAATAACGCCTGCCGACGAGGGACGAAGCTGCTTATCAAGATTCACGCCGACCGTAATGCTCTTGACCTCGTGAACGCGGGAGGCAAGCGCCTCAAGCTTCTCGTTAAGCTCCTTATAATAATCGGATGCGGAAAGCTCGGACACGAAATCGCAAAGATCGGCAAACGCGCGGCTCTTCATACGGTCTCTTACGGGGCTCAATCCCTTTGAGATCGTGTCTATGCAGCTGACGTAAAGCTCGATCTCAGTGATGCTGTAAAGATACGAATCACCCGAGGTTGAAAGCTCGTTATCAAGTCTGCGAAGCTCGCGTATGTCGTCAAGTATGGGATGAGTTTTCTGGAGAGTTTCCTTGATCTCGGGAATCTCCATCATATCTCTGATAGCCGACTGTCTGTAGAGGATTACCTCGGGGTCTGTCGTGAAGAAATCCGTGAGGGATGAATTTTTAAGATCAAATATCTCACTGAGTCCAAGCTCGTCACACACCTGTTCGGATATATCGGGCAGATTTTCTCTGTCCGAGTGAAAATCCCTCGACTGCTCGGTCGGGTAAAGTAAGCTGATAAATTTTTCTTCCATCGTTTTTATTTTCCTTTCGAGGCTATGCAAAATTCGTCTTGCAGAGCGCTCGTTATTATATTCCAATTTAAAGTATATCATATATTCGCGTGCGTTTCAAGTATAAATTTTAAATTTTTATATGCCGCTCCTCGCAGCTTATTGTGTATATTGCACAAAAACATTTCAAAAAGTCGCCAAACGTTTGGGAGGGGGTCATACTTACTTTCGCAGAGATAAGTGATAAAATGGTCTCGTCAAGGGGCGACTGCCACCGATCCGGACGGTGCAAAACGGATACAAGTTCCGCCTGTCAGAGCCACCTCGACAATGTAAAAATCACGAAAGGAAAGAGATCGGAATGAAGCGAAAGCAGAAATACGAACGCGATATGCCGCGCCGCTTATACACCTACTTCGTCTCGTACGGTGACACGAAGACCGCACCGAGCTTTGCAAAGTTTGCAAGATCAGTGGGCGCTACCCTCGCCGATATCGAGGAATGGAGAAAACACGCCGAGTTTGACAGAGCCTGGAAGGAATGCAACGAAATCAGACGGGATTACCTCATAGACTCAGCGCTTGGCAAGCACTTCGACTCATCACTCGTAAAATTTCTCCTGCAATACGAATTCGGTATGGGTGAAAGGAATGAAGCGAACGACGGCGAGCTTGCAGTCACTCTGGAGATCCTTAAGGACACCGACAGTGAAGCTTAAGCTCAGCGTTACGAAGAAACAGATGCGCTTCATTGAGGCAAAGGAGGCAGAGGTTCTGTTCGGCGGCGCTGCCGGAGGTGGAAAATCCTACGGTCAGATGGTTGACGCGCTCCTCTTTGCAATAACCTACCCGGGATCAAAGCAGCTGGTTTTGCGAAGGACCTTTTCGGAGCTTGAAAAATCGCTGATAAGGACCTCGCTCTCACTCTTTCCCCGTGAAATTTACAGCTTCAACTCCTCCTCGCATACGGGGAAATTCAAAAACGGCTCGGTAATAGATTTCGGCTATTGCGCTGGTGAAAACGATGTTTACCAATATCAGAGCGCCGAATACGACGTCATCCGCTTCGATGAATTAACTCATTTCACCGAATCCCAATACGTATATCTCATTTCAAGAGTGCGCGGCGCAAACGGATACCCGAAGCAAATTAAATCCTCTACGAACCCCGGGGGCGTGGGACATTCCTGGGTAAAAAACAGGTTCATCGACCCATGCGTGCCGGATATGCAATTTATCGGCGAGGACGGGATGAAGAGGATCTTTATCCCATCCCTTTTAAGTGATAACAAGTTTCTCACAGAGGGTGACCCCGAGTACAAAAAAAGACTTCTCGCGCTTCCCGAGCGTGAAAAGAAGGCGCTTTTGTACGGCGACTGGAACATCTTTGAGGGTCAGTATTTCTCCGAATTCTCGTACAGAAGGCACGTTATTTCTCCCTTCGAAATTCCGAGCGGATGGCGAAGATACAGGACGATCGATTACGGTCTTGACCGACTCGTTTGCCTTTGGATAGCGATCAGCCCCGACAACGTTTCATACGTATATCGCGAATACTGTGAATCCGATCTTCCGATCAGCGTTGCCGCAAGGGCGATCGCAGAAAGAACCCTCCCCCGTGAGGATATCTACGCAACGCTCGCGCCGCCCGACCTCTTTTCCAGAACACAGGAGACGGGAAGAACCAAGGCGTCTATATTTGCGGAGCATGGAATCGTCTTCACAAAAACCTCTAACGACAGAGAGACGGGATGGCTCGCAATAAAGGAGCTTTTGTGCGACACGGGCCAAGGGGCAAGGCTCAGAATATTTTCAAATTGCACGGAGCTTATAAAATGCCTGCCATCCCTCGTTATTGATAAGCTGAGACCGACAGACTGCGCAAACGAGCCGCACGAAATCACGCACGCCCCCGATGCATTGCGCGGATTTGCAATATTCCACGCAAGACCGAACGGTAAGACGGAAGAGAAAAAAAGGCGGGATTGGACGCACGATATGTGGGAGGATTATAACTCGGCAAGCGAGGAGGAGAAAAATTATCTTATACGCAAATACGGAGAACCAATGTGAAAACTGAAAACACGACAAAAGAAGCAAGGCTCGATTTTTTTGCCCTGCTTTACGAAAACGCAAAGAACAATTACTCCGATGCGATAGAGTTTTACGAAAGGAATGCAAAGCAGTATAAGGGGTCGAGTGAGATCGACGGCTCAAATGAAAGGGCGACGACGGTTCGCAACATTACTTATGAAATAGTTGAAAGCCAGGTCTCATCCGACGTCCCGCACCCGAAGGTAGACGCCGCTCGTTATACCGAAAAGCATGACCGTAACGCACTGACCATCGAGAGACTGCTCTACTCGGTAAGAGACAAGCTTCCCTACGAGGAGCTTAACGATATCGACGAGAGATACACCTATATCTACGGCGGAAGCGTATGGTACGTCGAATGGGATAACGAGCTAAGGCTCGGTAAGGAGGTCGGGGGCGTGCGACTTTATTGCCTTTCCCCCGAGAAGCTTATCCCGCAGCCGAACATCTCATCGATCGAGGATATGGATTACTGCTTCCTTAAGCTTACAAGCACGAGAGGCGAGCTTTCCCGCGTATACGACGTTGAGGATTCCGAGCTTGACCTCGCAGAGTATGAGACTGCGGAGGGCGAATGCGACGAAGGAGAGACCGCCACACTTATCGTCACCTTCTATAAGGATGAGGACGGCGAGATCGGAAAATACGTTTTTTCCGGAAGGCTCGTTCTTCTCGATATACCGAAATACTATAAAAGAAAGGTGCGCGTCTGCAAGCGATGCGGTGAGACGGAGGATTTCTGCCGTTGCAAAAAGAAGAGCTTTTACAACAGAGATATGCTTCTCGAAAAGCTCCCTGCCGACGTAGTTATGAAGGACGGCTCAATAATTCCCTCGTATTCACCCGTTCTTAAAAACGGCGCGCCCGAGCCGCACGGCAAGGATTAACTTATGAAGAAAACCGAGATCCCGTATTATACGCCCTCGCGTTTTCCGATAGTAATAAGGAAGAATACCTCGTTCGGAGACACCCTTTTCGGACAGTCGGATTGCGAGTATATAAGAC
>JAZLEH010000078.1:0-8286 GCA_045615165.1 Eubacteriales bacterium
CCGCTTGGCCCTCCGACTTATAGATGATAACGACAGGACCGAGTGCGCAAAGACCGAAGCAACCGGTCTGAACGAGCTTAACCTCTTCGCCAAGTCCGAAAGCCTCGATGTTTTCAACGAAAGCCTTCTGTACTGCCTGGCTACCGGAAGAGGTACAACCCGTACCGCCACAAACTAACACATGTGCACGAATCATTAAAATTACCTCCGATTATTTAGCGTTTGCAATGGTGAATTCAGAAACAACATTGCCGCCCTTGAGATGTTTTTCAACGACTGCCTTTGCCTTTTCGGCGGTCATTTTTACATAAGTGATTTTTTCCTTGCCTGCTTCGTGTATTTCAACGACGGGCTCGAACTGACAGATGCCGATGCATCCGGTCTGGGAAACGGTAACCTTGTCGGAGAGGTTCTCTGCGTTAACAGCCTCTACGAAAGCGTTAAGAACGGGGCGAGCGCCTGCAGCGATACCGCAGGTAGCCATTCCAACTACTACACGGATTTCACCAGAACCCTCGCGCAAGATGACTTTGTTCCTCATCTTGTCTCTGATTGCTTGCAATTCAGCCAAAGATTTCATTTGTTTTTCCTTTCTTTGATTACATTTTTATTTGATTTTTAAATTCAAATCTCGTTATATTGCTCCGCAAGATTCTCCTCGATCCACTTAATAACCTCGTAGGTGTTAAGCGGTACGTCGGAAAGCACTTCGCGAAGCTCTCTCGTGTCAAGGCGTACCTCGCCGCCGTTTTTCTTATGGATAAATAAGAAATCCGTGTCGGGATGACCCTGTATAAGAGTCGTTATAGTTGACTTAACGTCGCCAAGCGGCGTGAAATCAATGTGATTCTTGTAGTATTTCGCCGTAACGCGCGTTCCGTGGGATGGGTCGCTTGCACTCGCCATCTTCGACGATATCGTAACCTCGCCGCCCGTCTGCTCTGCGCTGAGAATCAGAAGGGGGATGCCGAGTCCTACGCTACGCGTGGTTCTGGTCGTGTAGAACGGATTTTTTACCGATTCAAGAATCTCCTCCGACATTCCCGAGCCGTCGTCATTGATCGAAATGGTCAATATCTCGTCGGTCTCCTCGATTATTATTTCGGTGAGCGTTGCCCCCGCTTTAACCGAGTTTTCGGTAATGTCAAGAATGTTTAGTGACAGCTCCTTCATATTCTTTCTATCCTTTCCGTAAAAGATTCACGATGAACCTGCTGATCTCTTCATCAGAATAGCTCTGATCGATCTCAAAATAGTTTTCCTTATCCTTTATGTCGGTAAGATAGTGCGAGTCGCTTGATATAACGATAAGCTTGTCCGAAATCGCGTATTTTTCTTTGTAAGCGGTGATGTTTTCTTTGTTATGAAATTCAACCGCCGAAAAATGCGGGGAGGAGGGAAAAGTACCGAGCGTCGCGATTATTCCGTTTGACTCGCGGTCAATATGCGCGGGATAGCATACTCCGTTAAAACGGCTTACGATATTGGGCGCATCCTCTATTGAAATTTCGGTCGCGTTTGAGAGAAGATATCTTTCTTCCTCTATTATATTATCGTTTTCATCAAGGATAAGCTGTTTTCCGAATATATCGGGTCTGTTTTCGAATTTCACGCGGTATTCGTCAAGCGCCTTGTCAAACGCCATAGCATCCGCAAGAGTCTCGAAAAGGCATATCGCGTGGATATCCTCTGATGTTGTCAGCTCCATGCCCGCAATGGGGATGATGCCGTAGTTTTTTGCCGCCTTGAAAAAGGCAGGGCAGTTTTTGGTTGAGTTGTGATCTGTCAGGGCAAGAACGTTTATCCCCGCAAGGCTCGCCATTCCGAGAATATTGTTCGGAGTGTTATCGTCGTCTGCGCAAGGGGAGAGGCAGGAGTGAGTGTGAAGATCGTAATAATATCTTTCCATTACACCAGCCCGGAAATCATAACAGCGGTTTCATAGGATGAAGCCCTTGAGGTAAGGAGGTTGACCCCCTTAGCCATAGCGACGCTCTTAAGCTCGTCGTCCGGCTCTACTCCCTCCGCTAAAATCACGCACGAAACGTCCGCGAGTGTTGCGACTGCTATTACGTTCAGGTTTGACATGATCGTTATCCAGGCGTTATCGGAGCGGGCGCGTCCCATAACCCAGCTTAAAAGATCGCCGACGTAAGCGCCGTTGACCTCTCTTTCGCCATCGGGAAGCACCACGGCAGTGAGACCGCTTTCTTTTGCAAGTTGCTCTACCGTCATATCCGTAATCCTTTCAGCTCCGTTATTCTTTTGTCTTCATTATCGGACAATCGCCGGAGCAAAGATTCTTTTTAACTACGTCCTCGGCAAACGCTCTGCACGACGGCGAGCCGCACGCACCGCAATCTATGCCGGGAAGAGTTGCTTTTAATTTTTGAATATCAGCCATCATACGCATCGATTCCGCAATACTGTCGGAAAGGCGGGATATCGGGCTGTATTCGGGAAGGTCGTCGAACAGATAATATTCCGGAATATAGCTTAACTCATCCTTGGGGATGATGTTTTGCGAAACGGGAAGATATCTTCTGAGCGTTTGCAGTCTCGCCTTCGCAATGAAGGGATTCTGCATCGTCAATACTCCGCCGACGCAACCGCCCGTGCAGGCGTTAAGCTCTATAAATTCGAGTTGAGGAATGTTTCCGTTTTCAATCTGATCGAGAACGTGTATTACGTTATCTATTCCGTCTGCGGCAAGGTAATCCTCGTTAAAGATTGCCGTTGCTTCTCCGCCGGAGCGCGCCCAGCCGAGTCCGATCATTCCCGATTCGGAAAGCTCTGCGACGTTTTCGTCCTTCTTCATCTTACCGATAAGAAGGAAATAGATATCGCTTATCGAAACGACCTCGTCAACGTAGCTCTTGTGATTTGAGAAGCCATTCTTAACGTAGCTGGCTTTTGCGGGGCAGGGGCTTATGAAGCAAACGCCGATCTCCTCAGGCTTAAGCTCAGGATGCTCCTTTGCCGCTTTCTCTTTCGCAAGCTTTGCCGCAACTTCCATTGGCGGCAACATATGTATGATGTGGTCGCAAAGCGACGGGAATCTCAGACTGATTAGTCTGACTACTGCAGGGCAAGCCGAGCTTATCGCGGGTTTGACAACTCCGTCGGTCTTAAGATAGAGCCTCGTATAAGCGGAAACGAGCTCCGCCGCCTTAGCTACCTCGTAAACCTGATCGAAGCCGATCTTTAACAAGCCGTCAAGAACGTAATCGATATCGTCAAGATTGTCGAACTGACCGTAAAGTGTGGGCGCGGGGAGCGCTATCTTCCACTTAAAGCGGTCCATATCGGCAATCCTACTGCATACCGCTTTTTTTGCGTTATGCGGACAAACTCTTATGCATTCACCGCAGTCGATGCACCTCTCGGGATTGATCCTCGCATGTCCGTCCCTTATCCTTATGGCTTCGGTGGGGCAGTGCTTCAAGCAGGTGGTGCAACCGCAGCATTTCGACTCGTCAAGAATAACCGAATGTTCGTAATTGTGCATTATCCGTCACCTATTTAATTGTTATTAACCCTCATAATGACCTTAGTGCCGACACCGACGGTCGATTCGATCTGCATCGAATCGGTATACCTTTTCATATTAGGTAATCCCATTCCGGCGCCGAATCCGAGTGAGCGGATCTGATCGGGCGCAGTGGAGAAGCCCTCCTGCATTGCCTCGTCAATATCCTTTATACCGGGGCCATTATCTTCAAGAACGATCTCTATATAATCCTCGCACACCTTGACCTCGGCTACGCCGCCGCCCGCGTGGATGACCATATTGATCTCGCCCTCGTACATTGCTATGGAAACACGTCTTATAACCTCGGGGGAAATTCCGAGTTGCCGTAAATTCTTTTTTACCTGGACTGACGCGTGACCTGCGGACGTAAAGTCCTGACCGTCAACGTCAAATCTGAAAAGTAATTCTTCGCTCATTTCGTCTTGTTGCCGATAAGTCCGTTAGTGTAGAGAAGGCCGCAGGCTTCGTAAAGGCGTTTGTCGGTAGTCATAACGACGATACCGCTCTCCTTTGCTAACTCGAGCATTTCCTCACTCGGAGATTTTGAGCGAACAAAAACAATACAAATCATGTCCATCATTACGGCAGTTCTGATGACCTGGGGATTTACAAGACCCGTAAGTAATACGGCTTGATCCTTCACGTAAGCGAGAACGTCGCTCATAAGGTCGCATCCGCAAGCGGAATAGACGTGTTTGCCAACGTTTTCCTCACAGCAAAGAACCTTTGCTTCCAATAAATCTTTCATTGTGCTTATTTTCATGAGACTTTTCCTCTCTTGAAAAAGTTTAAAGCATTAAATTATCTGTACTTTGCTACTATACCGTCAACGTCTTCTTTTACGAGACGACCGTAAACCTCTTCATTTACGGTAAGAACGGGTGCAAGACCGCAAGCACCGATGCAACGGCAAGCGGTAAGAGAGAACTTTCTGTCTTCGGTGCACTCGTCGCCGCCGATACCAAGGATCTCCTGAAGTCTGTCGTAAAGGTCGCCTGCGCCCTTAACGTAGCAAGCAGTACCGAGACAAACGGAGATGTGGTTTTCACCCTTGGGTGAAAGCGCGAACTGTGCGTAGAAGGTTGCAACACCGTATACCTTTTCGAGCGGAACCTGCATACCCTCAGCGATCATGTTTTGTACTTCAAGAGGAAGGTATCCGTAGATTTCCTGTGCCTCCTGCATTACAGCCATAAGGCGACTCTTATCGCTCTTGTTAGCCTCGATGAACGCCTCAAGCTTTGCTTTCTGCTCTTCAGTTCCCTTGAAGGGGAGATTAGAGAGTTTCTTAAGCATTATATATCCTCCTTTTTTGTTCTGCATGTGCAAAACACATTACATTCCTAAATATTATAACACTATATTAATAGAAATTCAATAGTTTTAGCGAATTTTGCTAAAATTTTAACAAGGAAATTTGCATTTTATTCCATTAAATTCCAATAATCGTCGCGAAGCGCTGAAATCAGCGTCTCTCCGAGCGAATTTTTCTTTATTTCGAGCGGAATCTTATCGATTTCCGAGGCGAGGAGCGCGAGCTTCGTCGTGCTTGTAACGAGTATTTCGTCGGCTGAATAAAGCTCGTCTTTTGCGAACGGCTCTTCCTTGTATGGAATATTCAGCCTTTCACAGTAGAAAAGCAGTCTTTCGCGAATGATGCCGGGGAGTATATAGGGCGAATTCGGATGGGTGAGTAAAACCCCGTTTTTCACGATTGCAATATTCGAATGCGCGCACTCGGTGACGATACCGTCGCGCAGAAGCACCGCCTCGTCACATCCCTCCGATTCGGCTCTCCGCGATGCCAGAGCCGCCGGGAGAAGGCAGGTCGTTTTTATATCGCACATCCGGTGGCGTATATCCCGCTCCGTAATAAGCTTCAGCCTTGCATCCGCGTCGGGAAGGGTATGCTCCCTTATCGTAACGAGAAGGCTTGCGCCGTCCCCGTCCTTGAATGCGTGCCTTCTCTCGCTTGCCGTTCGCGAAAGCTGAAAATAAATGAAATAGGAATCGAGGTCGTTTTTTCGTATGACCTCGTGAAGGACGTCGGATATTCCGTCCCGACCGAGCGTGAGATTTATTCCGAGTCTTTCCGCATTTTTCATAAATCGGGATATATGCATATCTTCGAGATAAATCCTTCCGCCTCTTCCGATCGCCGCGTCGTAGATTGCATCGCCAAAATAAACGCTCCTGTCGCAAAGTGGGATCGCGATCCTCTCGTATTCGGCGAAAGCTCCGTTATAATAAGCAATACTCATAAATATCTCCTTTCGCCACATTATATTCCGGAAAAAGAAAAAAGTGCAGGCGGAGTGCCTGCACTTGATCAGAACTGTTTGTCGAGTATTACGTTTCCATCGAAGTCCTTTACGGTAAAGCGTCTGTTCTCGTATACCATATAGGTTCGGGGATTGTTCTCCTTGGGGAGGGCGGCTGATCCGGGGTTGAGATAGAAATTCTCGTCACCGAACTCTTCGCACTTAAGCACGTGAGTGTGACCGTGAAGGAGTATTTCTCCCTTACGGAGCGGCGGGGGAGTCTGTGTGTTATGATGGTGTCCGTGGGTCGCGAAAATTCCAAGTCCGTCAAGCGAAAGATAGATGTAATCGGCGAGGATGGGGAAGGTGAGAACCATCTGATCGACCTCTGTGTCGCAATTTCCTCTTACCGTCATTATGTTGTTTTTATTTGCGTTGAGAAGCTCGATTACCGCCTTCGGAGCGTAGGTTTTCGGAAGATCGTTTCTCGGGCCGTGGTAGAGAAGGTCGCCGAGAAGGAGCAAGCGCTCCGCTCCCTCCGATTCAAATGACCTAAGAACCCTTTCCATACTGTCAAGATCACCGTGAATGTCTGATGCTATAAGAAGTCTCATTTTATTGCTTTCTCCAATTTTTTGTTTGTTTCTTTTATTCTGTCGGGATTGACCTTTAATACCTCGCGGTCGTAGGTCATAAATCCGTTTGTTTCGTCCTCTACATCGGAAACTTGTGTATAAATCAAGGCAGAAACACAGGATTCGACGAGCGGTAAAGCCTCGTTTTCATAGAGTTTCACTACCGCATCTTCAAATTCCGCCTCGTTTTCAAAGGTCTTGTAGCCGTAGTTTTTCTCTCCGAAAAGATGACCTGCAACTCGCAGTGAATACCCACCGAATTCGCTTATAACGACGGGTCTTTTTGCGTTCGCTTTTGCCCTAAGCTTTTTGAAGTAAATATGATGCGAATCAACGTCGCTCTTCTTTTGCCAAAACCATCCCGATGTGGAATCTATAATTCTTGTATCGTCAATTTGTTTGGCGATGCTATACGCCTCGTCGGCGTTGAATTGACCCCAACCCTCGTTGAATATCGTGTAGTAAAGCACCGATGGATATGAGTATAGATGCTCCATCGTTTTCTTCATAGTGTCGATGAATATCTCACGCGATCTCTTGTTTCTGTGAAGGAACTTATCGGGGAATATTTTCATTCCAATCGTAGGGAGTGCGGTGTCTCTTATGAACGAGTATCCCGAGTTGTTTACCATATCCTGAAATACTATCATTCCAAGCTTATCGCACAGGTGATAGAATATCTCCGGCTCGATTTTTATATGCTTTCGAAGCGTGTTGAAGCCGAGCTTCTTTGCCGTGAGGATATCCTTTTCATATCCCTTATAGTCTGCGGGAAGATATATTCCGTCGGGGAAATATCCCTGATCGAGAAGACCGTTGAAGAGATACGGCTCGCCGTTAAGCGTAAGCCTTTTTACTCCGTTGAAATCACCGATGCCGATCGAGCGGAGCGCGAAATAGCACCTGACCTCGTCGGTCTCGGTCTTTATGCTGAAATAATAAAGATAGGGTGAGTCGGGCGTCCAAAGCTTCTTTTCGCTCGGTGTCACCGTGAATTTCTTCCCGTCGCGCGCTACCTCTGCTCCGTCGATAACAAGCGTTATATCGTCGGAATCGGTTATGACCTCAATAGTCGCTTTCTCCGTGTCCGCCGATACTCGCACGCCGTCGATCGCTCGATCGGGCAGGCTCTCGATCCAAACCGACTGCCATATACCGCTTATCGGGGTATACCACATACCGCCGCGCTTCTTCTTTTGTTTACCGTATGGATAGATATTCGAAAGAGTGTCGGTCACCTCGATAAGTATCTCGTTTTCACCCTCGCTCACGGCGTCGGTGATATCAAACGAATGAGGCAGGTAACCGCCCTCTCCGTGTCCGATATGCTTTCGGTTAACGGTAAGATCGAATATCTGGTCGACCGCTCCAAGGTGGAGGATGACCTTTGATTTTATAAATCCCTCGGGGATCACGAAGCTTCTTCTGTAATAAAGCAGCTCGTCGTCTGTATGCGCTCTTTCAATGCCTGAAAGCCTGCTCTCGGGCGGGAAGGGCACTACTATTTTTTCACCGAAGGCTTCGGGAATACTTTTTGCGTACGCAAAATCCCATTCTCCGTTAAGTGAGACGTAGGAATCGCGCACCATTCTCGGCCGTGGGTATTCGCTCCACGGAATGTTTGTGCTTGTGTTCATAGTTATCATAAGAAAATGTTAAGAACGAATGCGATCGCGGCAAAGACGATGTATGCGATCATTCCGCTGTTACCAAGGGCGATCGAATACGCCTTTTCCTTTGGAAGCATAAATTCGCAGGATTCGCGGAGAGAGAACTTTTTGCGTCTGACGTATTTAACGAAAAAGACCAGACCCGCAATGACCATAGCGCACGAGATAAGGCTATACGCCATAACCGT
>JAZLEH010000079.1:0-4898 GCA_045615165.1 Eubacteriales bacterium
AATACCGAGGGGCTTCCTTCGCTTGGTACGAAGCAAGCCCCGTTTCACACTTCGAAAAAAAGAAAAACACCTCGGATGAGGTGTTTTTCTTTTTTTGGAGCGGATTACGGGGCTCGAACCCGCCACCTCCACCTTGGCAAGGTGGCGCTCTACCAAATGAGCTAAATCCGCGGATATTTAATTTTTTAAGTGGCGACTCGGATGGGGCTCGAACCCACGACCTCTAGCGTGACAGGCTAGCGCTCTAACCAACTGAGCTACCAAGCCGTAAAAGCGGTGCAGAGCATCGACAAAGCCGATACTCTGCATCATTGGTGGAAAGTATATGGGCTGTAAAACGCTATGCGTTTCACCGATTATGCAAGCATAATCGCAAGAGGTTCGAGCCCTGCTATGCAGTAAGCCGACCTTTTGTTCATAAACCTTCTTGGTGGAAAGTATAGGGCTCGAACCTATGACCCTCTGCTTGTAAGGCAGATGCTCTCCCAACTGAGCTAACCTTCCGTGTTTTGCCATACCATTATAACAAAAGAATTTTGATTTGTCAATAGTTTTTTTGATTTATTTTAAGGCTATTTTTAAAAATTTATTGACTTTGCTCATTTTCGGGGGTATAATAAACTAAAAAACAACTGAGGTAAGCTGAAAATGAATTTTAAGAAACCCGAAGAATGTGGCATCTCATCTGCCAGCATTGAGAAATTTATAAAGAAGATTGAAGAAAAGCACATATTCACTCATAACCTCCTTATTGCTAAGGGTGACGACGTAATTTATGAAAATTATTGGCAGCCATTCAACGTGACGTTTCTTCACCGTCAGTATTCCGTAACCAAGAGTATCGTTGCTCTTGCGGTCGGATTTGCGGAGCAGGACGGACTCGTTGAGCTTGACGCTCCCATAAGCAAATATTTCCCCGAGGAAGCAAAGCTTGCAAAGAGCGAGCTTATCAAGAATCAGACCGTTCGTGAAATGCTCACGATGTCTACCGCGCTTATTCCCGTTTATTGGTTCACCGAATCCTGCACCGATAGAGTTGCGTTCTATTTCCAGAACGCAAACGTTGCGAACAAGCGCCCCTCCGGAACTATATTCCGCTACGATAGCTCTGGATCGTTCATCCTTTGCGCTATGGTTGAGCGCTTAACCGGTAAAAAGTTTATGGACTATATGCGCGAAAAGTGCTTCGATAAGATCGGCGTAAGCAAGGAGGCAACCTGTCTCACTTGTCCCGGCGGACATTCATGGGGCGATTCCGCGCTCCTTTGCACCGCGCGCGACCTTTATCTTATGGCGCGATTCACTATGAATTACGGTAAGTGGAACGGGGAGCAGCTTCTTAACGAGAAATTTGTAAAGGATGCTACCTCCTGCCTCGTTTTCACCAGCAATGAGTTTATTTACGATTATAGTAACTTTGGCTATGGATATCAGATCTGGCGTACGTACGATAATTCCTTCTTCTTCAACGGTATGGGCGGTCAGCTTGCGGTTTGCGTTCCCGATAAAGATCTTATAATGATCTATAACGGCGATAACCAGGGCAACAACTATAACGCAAAGAAGAATATTATAGATGCGTTCTTCGATATCATCGTTCGCCCCGAGCACGATCTTTCGGGTGCTGAAGAAGCACAGAAATCCCTTAAGGCTTATAGCGATACCCTTCGCCTCGGCGCGATCGTAGGTGAGAAATCCTCTCCCATTCAGTCGAAGATCAGCCAGAAGGTATTCAAGCTCGAGCCAAACCCCATGAACATCAAGTGGATAAAGCTTAACTTTGAGCCTAACTCCCGCGCATATCTTGAGTATGAGAACGCAACCGGAGTTAAGAAGATCTTCTTCGGAATGTGCAACAACTTGTACGGCACTTTCCCCGAGGAGGGATATTCCGATCTTGTCGGTAATGAATACGCGAAGGGTAACTTCTATCAGTCGGCAACCTCTGCCGCTTGGGTAGAGCCCGCAAAGCTTGGTATTCACGTAATGGCTATCGATAAGTATTTCGGAAGACTCAGCATCATAATCTCATTCAAGGGTGAGGACACCGTCGGAATTCTTATGACTCCTGCGGCTGAAAACTTCTTCAATGAATATAATGGATTTGCCGAAGGTCACGCCGAGTAAGTGGGGCTATCGTATTTGGGCATAACCGAAAACGAAATGGTGGGGTATGGAGTTTTACTCTATGCCTCACTTTTACTTTTTTGCAATTGTTATTCTGAGGTTGAAAACCTGCGGTTTTCTCCAATTAATTAAATTTCGTTTTCTATCGCCGTTTCCTCCCTCTCGTCGTATGATATACGCCTTCGGGTCGGAAGCGGCGATTTCTGCTCCGAATTCGTACGCCCCGGGCTATCGCCTTCAGGCATAATCGAAAAAATCACACAAATAAAAGACGAGGCACGGAGCTGATCCAAACCTCGTCTTTCTTTTTTCTGAAATTCATTCGATAGCGGAAAATCACAATTCTTTTGACTTATTCCAAACGCTTTCGAACCAAAGATCTCGCTCGGGAATAGGATTTACCGCCCTTTCGCTGATTTCGGGGATAAGTCCGTTTGCCGTTACTATAAATCCGCGCCCCGACTCGTTTTCTTCGATTTTTTCACCGTGCAAAAAGTCGCCGTTTTTCGTTACGAGAGCTGAGCCGCGCGATCCGTAACGCTTTGCGGTGTAGATCATCGCGGACGCGATCAGATATTGCATATGGACTATATCGTGGTTTTTAAATATCTCGGGAATCTCAAATTCACTTTTCCACTTATTCGTTGCGGTAAAGGTGTCAAGGCTCGTCTTTATTTCTTCAAGCGAGGATTCCATATCCTTGATATTCCTAAGGAATGCAAACGAGCGGCTCATCAGCTTTTGGTAGCGCTCCCTCTCGGAAATAACGCTTCCGCGCTCGCCCTTGGTCGCGTTGATAAGCGTCTCTGCTTCCTTTATCGCTAATGAGAGGATATTATCAAATTCCTTGCCGATGATTCTTTTGTCACGCCTTGCGATATGCATTGCGGCGCGCATACTGCCGACCTGTGTTGAATTGAGCGCGCTTCCGCCGGGGCGGTATATGCCGAGCGTTCCTGCGCATTCTCCGACGGCGTAAAGACCGTCTACGGTCGTCTGCCAGTTTGAGTCAACTCTTATTCCGCCGTTGTTATGCTGAGCGCACACGGCGATTTTCAGCGGCTCTCGCTCGATATTGATTCCGTTCGCTTGATATAGCTCGATTGCCTTGGGATTAAGCCTTTTAAGTCTTTCGATCGGAGTCTTCACGAGCGCGCCCGAATTCTTAAGATAATTTTTGCACTCCTCGGAGAGAGAAGAAAAATCATCGTCAATTCCAATTGGGTCCTTGCGATAATCAAGATAAACGCTTCTGCCCTTGATCACGCTCTCGTTATAAACGATAAGATCGATAAGGGAGGATCCCTTATCCTTCCTTACGTCGAAGGGCCACTCGTATCCTTTAAGGAATACGCGAGAAAGCACCTCCTTGGGCGAGCTTATATAATCGTAGAGAAATTCCTTTTCGTTTCCGCTTTCGTCAACGGAAATATATCGGGGAAGAACCTGCTGATAGCTTCCCGAAACGTTCCATCTGAAATCGGTGGAGGCAAGTCCGTATTGCCATTCGGCAAGGTTCGAAAATTCCGCACCCGCAATAAGCGCAAGTGATGAGCTTCCCGTGTGGCAGGCGGGATAAACACTGTCGTAATAGACCCCCGCAGGTCCTCCCGTAGCCATTATAACGTATGGCGACCTGATCGCGACAAGCTCATTGCCCGAAGCCGTGATTGAAAGAACTCCGACCAACGACTCGTCCGATTTCAAAATCTTTATAGCGATAAGTCCGTCAAGAATAGCGATGCCTTTTTTAATAACCGAGCTTTCAAGAGCCTCAGTCATTTTCTTTGATGTATACGGGCCGATGGAGGTCGCTCTTGAATATGGATCGTGATCCGTTTTATATCCCACGAATTCGCCGAATTCGTTCGCGGGGAACTCGACTCCAAGCTCAACGAGCCTCATAAAGCATCTTGCGGAATACGCCGCCTCTATAAGCGCGATATCTCCGTCCATTGCACCGCCGTCAAAAAGGGTTTTTGCCATTTTACCGATGCTATCACCGTCGTCACCTGCAAGCGAAAGCTTATAATAGGTTTGTTTGTCGCTTCCCGTATTGCGTGAAGTGCCTGCGTTTTTGCCCTCTGTAATGACGGCTACGCTTGTCACGCCGTTTTCATATAGTCTGTCTGCGGCGTTATATCCCGCCGCGCCCGAGCCGATAACGACCGCGTCAAAATCAAAAATCTTCATATAATTACTTCTTATTCAATACTTTTTCTTCGTAGAGAGCTCTGTAATACGGGTTAAATACCGCGCAACCGCTGACGCATTTTGCGCGCATAAGCTCGGTGCATTTGGAGCAGGCGAGGCAACACTTTTTGTAGTCGAACTCTCCGTTTAAATAGTCCTTGTAAAGCATGGGATAAGCGAGACTCGCTCTGCCGTATCCGACAAAGTCAGCTCTTCCCGACAAGAGGATCTCCTCCGACCTTTCCATAAGGTCCTGTCTGTAGTAGGATACCGCAGACGCAACGAGTAAAAGATTAGGGAACTTTTCCTTGAGATGCTCCTCAACCTCGCGGAATCTTTGAAGCCCGCATTCCGCCGATTCGGGAGGTATGTAGCCACCCTTACGGAATGGACGGTTGATGTGCGGATTATAGTAAGGATTTCCGATAGTGAGATTTATAAGCTCAACTCCCTCGGAAATAAGCCTTGAAATAAGCATATCCGACTCACGAAGATCTATTTTTCCGTCCTTGCCGGTCGCAAATCCGTAAGGGTAGGGAATCATATCGCTGACGCCGAGCCTTGATGTGAGGGCGATC
>JAZLEH010000080.1:0-9887 GCA_045615165.1 Eubacteriales bacterium
CTGCCCTGCATTATATTCTTCTTTAATCGAAGCGAAGAACACAACCTTCGGCATATCAAGAAATTCAAGAGTATTTTTAACCTCTGTTTCAATTTTCTTTGCCGCTTCCGTTCTTCTTTCGTGGAGCTTTTCGGCAATCGCAAGCGCTTCGCCGTAAACCTCTTTTTCCTCTATTGCAAGCTTATTTAAAATGCTATCCGAATTTTTGATAACATCAAGCTCTGCCTCCGCATTATCTCTAAATTCAAGGATATCTTTTATTGTAAGTCCGTATTTGCGCTTAAGCTTTGATATTTTGTCAAGCCTCGACTCGATCTCGTTAAGAGTCTCTTCGGGGTTATCGTCCATATCGGATATCTGCGCGTATACCTCTTCTGCTATATCCTCAACCTGATATAAGAAATCACGAAGCCTTTCGGAATAATCCGAAAACTCGGGTATAACGTCCGAAAGCTGATCAAGAGCCGCAGAGCTTCTGTCAAGAAGAAATGCAACGCTTCCCTTTTCGCTTCCCTTAAGAGCCTTGAAAACGAATCCTGCGTTTTTCGTTATCTTCTCGCTGTTCTTTATCTTAAGCTTTTTTTCAACAAGCTCTTCTTCCTCGCCGATCTTAAGGGTGTATGAATCAATATCGGAGATCTGATATTCAAGTATCTCTGCCATTCTCGCGCTCTCGCGCTCCTTTTCGACGATCGACTTGATTTTTCCCCTTATAGCTTCAAGCTTCGAAAACTTCTCTGCATATTCGGAAAGCAAAGCCGAATTTTCAGCAAATAGGTCAATAAGCTCAAGTTGCTTTGCCGATTCGGTAAGATCAGCAGTATCGTTCTGTCCGTGAATGGCAACGAGCGCGGTTGAAATATCGCGAAGGAGCGACAACGTAACCGTTCTTCCATTGATCTTAACGACCGAGCGACCGTCCTGACTTATGGTTCGTTGTATAAGAAGCGAGCCGTCGTCATCAAGCGCAACGCCGTTTTCGGACAAGATCGCAGGCTCGGCATCATCGAAAGAAAATACTCCGCTCACCATTGCAGAAGACTCGCCGCTTCTTATCAGCTCCTTATCCGCCTTTGCACCGAGGAGAAGATTTATACTGTCAATTATTATAGATTTACCCGCTCCGGTTTCACCCGTCAATGCAGAAAAACCGCTTGAAAAATCAAGGTCAACTGATTTTATGACGGCTAAATTCTCTATATGCAAGGAACTAAGCATTTTACTTTACTCCAAAAACCTTTTTGAGCTTATCTTCAACCATCTTTGCCGTTTCGTTATCGCGGATAACGAGAAGCACGGTATCATCTCCTGCAACAGAACCGACTATATGCGGATGCTCAAGGGTATCAACGCAAACGGCAAGCGCGTTCGCCATACCGGGAAACGTCTTTATAACGACGATATTCATCGCCGCCTCAATCTTAACCACGGCATCGGTCAAAGCGGAATTGAGAACGGGAGTGTTGCTGTCCTTCTTTATTCCGGGAACTATGTATTTATAAGTGCCTCTGCCGGTCATTCCCTTAACGAGCTTAAGCTCTCTGATATCGCGTGAGATCGTTGTCTGCGTAACGGTAATTCCAACCTCGGCAAGTCTCTCGATGAGGGTTTCCTGCGTGTCGATATCATACTTTTCGATAAGCTCGAGTATCTTCTTATGTCTTAAATTTTTCATTTTATATCCTCCAGAATACGCATCTTTCTGAACAGGGTTGCAAACATATTGTCCTCGCAGAAGGTCAAAATCTTAAGCTTCTTATCCGACATTTTTACGATGCACTCGTCATTATTTGAAAGATTAGCGAAATATCGACCGTCAACGCTGACGTTAAGCACTGTATTGCTCGTGTTTCTGAGCTTTATATTTTCCGTCGGCTTAAAGATTATCGACCTATTGAAGAACGAATGCGGACAAATCGGCGTTGCAACGATAGAATCTATATCGTGCGAAACGATCGGGCCGCCTGCTGAAAGCGAGTATGCCGTTGAACCCGCAGGAGTCGAAAGAATCATTCCGTCTGCTCTGTATCTTACCGAATCCCCTGCACCATTTTCGAGAATAAAGTCGGCGATACCGAGGAACGTGTCATGCGAAATGATAACGTCGTTTACCGCAAGTCTACCGGAATTTACGAATTTTCCGTCGCTCACGTATGAAACGGAGAGAAGCATCTTTTCTTCGATCATGTAATTATCCGCAAGAACTCTTGACAAAATATCAAGGTTATCCGGCTCAACCTCGCTGAGATATCCAACCTTGCCAAGATTAACGCCGAGAAGCGGAATATCAAATTCAAGCGCCTTAACAGATGCGTCGAGCATAGAGCCATCACCGCCAACTACGATAATAATCTCCGCCGCGGAAGGAAATTCGGAATATCCTACAACGCCTTCAATAAAGTCGGCTTGATAAAAATTATCAATATAAACGATAGCACCAAACGACAAAAGCTTAGCCGCAATCATTTTAGTTACGTTAAGGCTCGCATCCTTGTTCGGATTTGGCATAATTACGATATTTTTCATAATCTTCTCCATTTCGTTTTTATTTCTGTATATTTTTCTTAAAATGTGCAACGAACTCAATATTACCGTCACCGCCGAGGATCTGCGATCTCGTAACACCTATAACGGAAAATCCCTGCACCTGTGCGAAATCGCAAACCTTTTTAACGGCTTCAAGTCTCGCATTATCGTCCTTTACTATTCCGCCCTTTCCAAGCGCCGAGCGCCCAACCTCAAACTGCGGCTTAATTAGGCAAACGAAATCACCGCCCGAGGCTAACACGTTGTAAACCGATGGAATGATATAAGTCGCAGAGATAAACGAAACGTCCATTACCGCAAGATTCGGTGTGTATTCAAAGTCCTCGCTCACCATATATCTTGCATTATAATTCTCAATAACGGTTACGCGAGCATCATCTCTAAGACTTTGGTGCATCTGTCCGCTCCCCGAATCAACACTTATAACGTGTGAAGCACCGTTTTTAAGCAAGCAGTCGGTAAAACCACCGCTTGAAGCGCCAACGTCGAGTGCAAGACGGCCGTCAACCTTGATCTCAAAATGTTCAAGCGCGCCTTCAAGCTTAAATCCGCCCCTGCTTACATACTTTATAGCCGAGCGGTCAACCGAAATTTCTGTTGCATCGCAAGGAATATCAAACGAGGGCTTCGTGATTATCTTGTTAAGATATTTAACGTTACCCGACTTTACCAGCCCCTGCGCCTCCGTCCTGCTTTGTGCATAACCCTTTTCGGTAAGAAAAACGTCAATTCTCATTTTCCTTAAAGAAAGGAGCATCACTGACTACTCCATCCGCGCCTTCCGTCAGAATCTTAACCTGCTGTTCTGCATTTTCAAGCTTTGAATTGCAAAGCTTTACGAGTGCTATTGCCTCTTCGAACGCTTTAAGCGATTCATCAAGCGAAAGATTTCCCGAATCGAGCTTTCTGACTATATCTTCAAGAGCAAGCATTGCTTCCTCAAATTTCATTTTCTCATTCATATTATTTAACTCTCTTTTCAATTATTTGAGCCGTCGCAGTTCCGTTTGTAAGCGTTAGTGAAAGATTATCTCCAACCGATATCTCTTCGATATCTCTTATAATCTTATCCCCTTTTTGCAAAACTGCATATCCGCGAGATAAAACCGAAAGCGGACTTAACGAATTAAGCTTTTCGGAATTTATAACGAGTCTGTTACGGCATTCTTTCAAGCTTCGATCAATACCTACATAAAGCGAATCGTTGATCTTTTCAAGATCTCTTTTCTTATTGACTGTAAGCTCGGATGCCCTGTCCTTCAAAAGCTCGTAAAGATTTAAGAATTTCTCCCTTTTTCTTTCCGCCACTCTTGTAAGTCCGTTCACTGCACGCTCGCCAAGGTCGTAAACCGTCATAACGAGCTCACGAATATCGGGCACTGCGATTTCAGCCGCCGCCGAGGGTGTGGGAGCTCTATGATCGGCAACGAAGTCACAGATTGTAAAATCCGTCTCGTGTCCAACTGCGGAAATTATAGGAGTTTTGGCATCGTATATCTTCCTTGCAAGAATTTCGTTATTAAACGCCCAAAGATCCTCTATTGATCCGCCGCCTCTTCCGATTATAATAACGTCGCAAAGCCTTGAATCCTCAAAATATTCAAGCGCCTTTATCATACTTTCTGCCGCACCGTCGCCTTGAACGAGAGCGGGATAAAGATATATTTTGGCAAGCGGAAATCTTCTTCCCGTAACGTTTATAATATCTCTGACCGCCGCTCCCGTCGGTGAGGTGATAACTCCGACTCTCTCGGGAAATGCGGGTAACGGTTGCTTATGTGACTCATCGAAGAGTCCCTCTGAACAAAGCTTTTCTTTCAACTGCTCATACGCAAGATATAAAGCGCCGATTCCGTCGGGTTCAATTGAATTTGCGTATAATTGATACGATCCGTCGCGTTGATAAACGGTAACAGATCCGTGTATGATAACCCTCATACCGTTCTCGGGTATGAATTTAAGTCTCGCCGCCGCAGATCTAAACATGACCGCCTTGATCTGCCCCTCTTCATCCTTTAATGAGAAATAAAGATGTCCGCTCCTGTGATTCGTGAAATTCGATATCTCACCCTTTACGGTAACGGCATTAAGAGTGCGGTCCGAATCAAATATTCTCTTGATATATAGGTTAAGCTCTGTAACAGACAAAGCCTGAGCGCTTTTGCGCTCTCTAAGCGAGGATATATCCATTCCGCACCTCCTGTAAATTATTTTATTTTAAGTCGCGTGAGCGCCGCAATTCCAACCGCATTATCAGCTGATAACGCAGGCTCTGCAAACGAAGCGTTAAAGCGCTTTGAGATCTTATTTTTAATTATTGAGTTAGACATAACGCCGCCCGCAAAGAGAAAATCGCATTCGCCAAATCTCTCAACATAGCTCTGTGCAAGCAGTATTAACGAGTCGCCGATAAATTCAAGCACGAATGCTGAAACAAGGCTTTTATCTCCAGTCTCTCTATATAACTTATCGGCCATATTTTCAAGCCCGGATAAATTCACCTTAAAATCCTTTATCGTGGGCTTCTTTTTCGGTATCTTTTTTTCGTTTTTAAGCGCAAGCCTCTCCATCTCAGCGCCCGCAGGGAAAGAAAGCCCCATAAGAACGCCTATCCTGTCAATAACCTGCCCTGCATTAAGGTCAGCCGTGCCGCCGATAAGCTCTGCGGAAAATCCGCCATCGCAAGCGCTTACGCGAAGCATCTCCGTCGTTCCGCCCGAAACGTGAAACGCGGAAAAGGTTCGCCCGTCAAGAAGATCGTATCTTCCCGACGAATGAATGGCAGCCATAACGTGACCGCATTGATGCGAGAACTTATATAACGGAGCGCCCGTTACGGCAGAAATACCTTCCGCAACCGCAACACCCGAAAGGAAGCACGGCATATACGAGCCGTCAATATTTCTCGGGCGCTCGCTTACGCCTATCGCAAGCACCTTGCGCTCTCCTATGTATTCGCGAGCCTCTTGCATAGCGCTCGGTATGTTTTTGACGTGAGCAAATACAGCATCCGATTGGCGAAGTCCTCTCTCCCCCTCTTTTACGGGAAGCGGTCTTTTGATATTTGCTATAATCCCGCCGTCAAGATCCATCAGCGCAACCGAGGTCGTGTAATTACTCGTATCAATACCGATTATTATCTTTTCAGCACTCATTTTAAGCCGAGAGCCTCTGCCGTCGCGTTCAAAACGCCGTTAACGAGCATATACGCTTTCTCGTCGTCATACTTCTTTGAAAGCTCAATTGCCTCGTTGATCGAAACCTTGGCAGGAATATCCTCAAGGAACATCATTTCATAAGTAGCGAGCAGAAGAACTGCCTTTGAAACAATGGAAAGTCTTTCTTTCTTCCAGCCGACAAGGCTCTTCTCTATGCTCTCTTCAATAGCTCTCTTGTTTTCATTTACACCAAAAAATACGCCCTTAACGTAATCGTCGCATTCAAGCTCTCTGATTCCGGTTGCCTTCTCGAATATCTCCTCGGCAGTCTCATCGGTCTTGCATGAAAGCTCGAATAAAAGAATAAAAGCATTTTCTCTCGCGGTTTTTCTGTTCATTTTTTAAGAGTTCCTTTATTTTAATATATTTATACAATTACATTATAATACTTTTAGAAGCAAAAGTCAACCGAAATTATGCATAATATTCATATAAATTGCATATTTTATTTCAAAGAAAAAAGTTCAAGGAATGAAGGTCATTTCCCTTGACTTTCATTCCTCGTTATGCTACAATATTATAGGTTGTTTGCGGGTGTGGCGGAACTGGCAGACGCGCCAGACTTAGGATCTGGTGGTACCCCCGTGCAGGTTCAAGTCCTGTCACCCGCACCAAAAAAGACAAGCTTTTCGAAGCTTGTCTTTTTTATTTTATTTTTTGTGGGTCGATGCAACGTTATCACCGCATCATTTAAACGCGGCTATCCACTGCCCGATTTCATCATCTCTGAAATGAAAGTCGCCCTGCACGCGAACACCGTCAGAGAAATACACGAAGGATTCGGGATGCTTCTTCAAGATTTCCATGAGCTTAGGAATTTCCTTCACGCTCATAACCGAGAAAATTATATAATTATCATCGCCGGAATACATGCCGCTACTCTTTACGACAGTTGCGCCGTGCTTATGCGTATACAAGATTTCATCTCTAATTTCATTCGGATTTTTGGTGACTATCTTAACTTCAATAGCGTATCTTTCTCGTTTTAAAAATGCGGATACAATACATTCCGACACAAATATCTGAACAACAGATAGAAAAACGCTAGTCATATCCTTATAAACGAAGAATGAAACGCCAACGATAGAATATGCGCATATGGCAATGATACGTTCAACGTTAACGTGCGGTTTCCATTTATGAAGCAAGCACGCAATTATATCAACACCACCCGAAGAATACCCGATCTTAAGCATAATGCCTACACATATACCAAGTAAAATGCCCGACACTAAAGCGGCAAACAAACGATATCCTATCATTTCATGCACTAGAAGATCGCTTGGAATATAAGTGTAAAAGTTTATTTCTTCGAGAAAAACCACCCCCATAGAGTCCAGAAGCGTGAAGAAAATAATATACAAAACGTATTTTCTGTTTAAAAATACATATGCCAAAATAAGAAGCGGAATATTTATCAAAATTTTAAACCACCCCATATTCATCCCTGTTATTTCATATAAAATCGTGCAAAGTCCGTCAATTCCGCTCGGTGAGAAATTGCTCGGAACAACGAACGTATGTAACGCAACAACCGAAATAAATGCGGCGATAAAAGTTAAAAGGATATGAGAAAGCTCTTTTTTTACTGAATTTTTAATTTTCATTGCTATTATCTCCCAATATTTTTTCTTTATTATACAACGCGGATTGACTTTTGAGAAGATTCAATGTATAATATCCATATGAAAATATTTCATATGTGAAATTAATTCATATAACGTGCATAGAGGTTTGAATATGGATACAAAAAAGATACGAGCTATTTTAACCGCAGTTGAGCATAAAAGCTTCTCTAAGGCTGCAAACGAGCTTTCATATACCCCGTCAGCGCTATCGCATATTGCAGACAATCTTGAACGCGAGCTTGGGGTTAAAATCATTGAACGAACTCCGCTCGGCATTTCTCTATCACCGCAGGGTGAAGAATTATATGATTATATGGTAGCGCTCGTTGAAGCTGAGAAAAAGCTCCTCTCCGCTTCGCACGCACTTTCAAAAGAAAAGGAAAATCACCTTCGCATAGGAACTTTTTCCAGCATTTCTCAAAACCTTTTACCCGAAATAATTCGAAATTTCAGAGCATCACATCCGGAAATTAAAATTTCGGTAGCCGTAGAGGATAGCCTGCACGAATGGTTGGAAAATGATTTTGTAGATATTATTTTTTCGGATGAGCTATCATTTGGAAGCGACAACGTATGGCTTCCGATCAAAGAAGATCCGTTCGTCGCTGTCGTTCCTTCTAATATTTTAAAAGGCAAAAAGTCTGTGTCAAAAGACGAGCTTTATCAATACACCTACGTTTCGATAAACGAAAAAATATTAAATTCATATTTTGACAAAAGCAAATTTGCAAACGTTCTTAATTTTGAATCAATTGATAATGTATCCGTCTTGTATATGATACAGCAAAATCTCGGCTTTTCCCTTCTTCCGCAGTTAATGATTAACAAAAGAATCAGCGGAGTAAAAACCATAAAGCTTAAAGAACCAATATGCCGTACGATCGGCTTTGCCTACAAAAAAACAAAGCATTCACTAGCAACAAAAATGTTCATCGATTATTTGATCAAACAGGAAATCAACAACACTTAAAACTTAAAGTTGAAATTCGCGTATTTTAATTATAAAATTCCATACGTATTCATCACCAAATTCTAAAAAACAAGCGAGGCAGATTTCAAATCTGCCTCGCTTTAACTATGCAATTATTGATTCTGTTGCTTTTTGAACTCGAGATATTCCTCGTAAGTTCCGAGTCTGTCTATGAAGCCGTCGGGAGTGATTTCAATGATTCTGTTCGCAACGGTATTAACTATTTCATAGTCGTGAGAGGAGAACAAGATGTTACCTCCAAAGCGTTGCATTGCATTGTTAACCGCGGTTATAGACTCAAGATCGAGGTGGTCGGTAGGCTGGTCAATTATGAGCATATTCGATCCGAACATCATCATTCTTGAGAACATACATCTAACCTTCTCTCCTCCGGAAAGAACGTTTACCTGCTTGAAAACCGCATCGTTTGAGAAGAGCATTTTTCCGAGGAATCCGCGAAGATACGACTCGGTCTGGTCCTTAGAATACTGGCGCATCCAGTCGAGTATTGACTCAGTATGACCTACGAAATAAGGCGAGTTGTCGTGCGGGAAATATGAAGTAGTGATAGAAACACCGAAGTTAAATTCACCGCTATCGGCAGGCTCTTCCTCGTTAAGAATCTTGAAGAGATGAGTGATTGCAAGCTCGTTTCCGACAAAGGCGATCTTCTCCCCTTTTCCAACGTGGAACGTAAGATCCTTGAAAAGAACGTTACCGTCGACGGTCTTGGAAAGCCCCTCAACGTGAAGAATTTCCTTGCCCGGCTCTCTATCCATATCGAATCCGATAAAGGGATAACGACGGCTTGATGCGGGAAGCTCCTCAACGGTAAGCTTATCAAGAAGCTTTCTTCTTGAGGTAGCTTGTCTTGACTTTGATTTATTCGCCGAGAATCTTGAAATAAAGCTTTGAAGCTCTGCAATCTTCTCCTCGTTCTTCTTGTTCTGCATCTTGATCATACGCTGAATAAGCTGGCTTGACTCATACCAGAATTCATAGTTACCAACGTACATCTTGATACCCGTGTAATCAATATCGACGATATTCGTGCAAACGTCATTAAGGAAATGTCGGTCGTGTGAAACGACGAGGACCGTTCCGAAATAGTCGGAAAGGAAGTCCTCAAGCCACATTACGGCGTCAATATCAAGACCGTTCGTAGGCTCGTCAAGAAGGATTATATCGGGGTTTCCGAAGAGTGCCTGCGCAAGAAGGACCTTTACCTTCTCGCTCTCCTTAAGTGACGACATAGTAAGATAAAGCATATCGTCGGAAAGACCGAGCCCCTGAATAAGCTTTGAAGCATCAGACTCAGCTTCCCATCCGTTGAGCTCTGCAAATTCGCCCTCAAGCTCCGACGCCTTTATTCCGTCCTCATCGCTGAAGTCCTCTTTTGCGTAAAGAGCGTCCTTTTCCTTCATTATATCGTAGAGGCGCTTGTTACCCATTATAACGGTATCGAGAACCGTAAATTCTTCATAAGCAAAGTGATTCTGCTTAAGAACTGACATTCTGATATCG
>JAZLEH010000081.1:0-1633 GCA_045615165.1 Eubacteriales bacterium
GCCTCGTAGCTGAAAAGTCCGCGTCGGGTATCCTCGAGGAACTGAGGTGTTCCACCGAAGATTATGCCAAGACTCTTGGCCTTGCCCTGAAGAGTATCGTTGAAGATCGTGAGTATCTTCTCGTAGTTCGCCTCTCTCGAAATTCTGTTCGGTATCTTATAAAGGTTTACGCACTCGTCGATAAAAAGAATAAGTCCCGAATAACCGAGCTTAACGGAAAGCGACGAGAAGAGCTTTATGAAGTTATACCAATTGTCGTCGTCAATTACGGTGCTGACGCGGAATCCGAGCATATTTATAGCCTCGGTTTTGGTCGCGTATTCACCTCTTATCCATCTTAAGCAAGCGGTCTTCTTTTCATTGTTATCGTTTATAGAGGCGATATAATATTCTCCGAGAACTCTTGCAAAATCGAATCCTCCAACGTCCCCCTCAAGCTCGGAGAGCATGAGGAATACTCTCTTCTTCAGCTCGTCCGCAAAAATTAGGCTGTCAGGCAGGATTCCGTCGGAAATTATATCGTTTTTAAGCTTCGTTAAATATCTTGATAAGATTGTCGGAAGCGCGCCGCCGTCGGGCGATGCCTTGCAAGCGATATTTATCATAAGCTCCTTATAGGTTGCAAGCCCCGCACCGCTTCCGCCGGTCAATCTCCTCTCGGGTGAGAGGTCCGCGTCCGCGCATATAAATCCGCGATCGAGCGCATATCCGCGCACGAGCTGAATAAGAAAGCTTTTACCGCTTCCGTAGCGACCGATAAGGAATCTCGTAACCGCACCGCCCTCGGCAACGGCATCAAGATTGTCGAGAAGCGAGTTTATCTCATCCCGTCTTCCGATTGCTATATACGGAGCGCCGTTACGCGGAACGACACCCGCGGTAAGAGATGCCAAAAGGGTGTTTAATATCCTCTTTGGCACTTTTATTTCATTAGATTCATTAACCATTTTTCAATATCTTCCTTATAATCATCAATAACGTTGAAATCGGGATATTCCCCCTCGATTATAACGTCGCCAAAGGAATCTGAAAAGCGCTCGTTGATCCTCTCAACTATCGTTGCGCTCTCTTCTCCTATTTCATTTGCAAGCTTAGCTTGCGCACCGGTATCCGACTCGTAAACCGCGCGGATAAACTCGATATCCTTCAGGGAAAGCCCGTATGAATCAACGTTTGAATTTGCTTCGCTTACAGACTCAGCCTTTTCAATAACGGGCGTGGGTTCAATGATTCCGACGATCTCATCATCCGACTCCGAAACAAGTCTCGCGGTAGTAGACCAGGACGCCCTTTCGATCTCGTCAGCACCTGCAAAGGAAAGACCGCACGATTCGGCATCGTAGAGCCTCTCGTATTCCGGCTCTTGCGCCTTTTTGCGCTCGCTTACGACCCTTGCAAATATATTTTCAAAATACGAATCAATTATCTGCTTGTGCGAATTTTCAAGATCGGTTATCGCAAGTCTGCTTTTCACCCCGAGAAGCGCTCTTAACTTATTTTCGGTATATCTTATCGAAGCTGTCACCACGCGCCTGAGCTCCTCTGATTTTGAACGCGGGATATACTCGATATCAAGCCTGCATTTTACCGAATGCGTGCAAAGCGAATTACGGAATGCATTCCTTACTATATG
>JAZLEH010000082.1:0-5210 GCA_045615165.1 Eubacteriales bacterium
CTCGTCGCTATAATGTACGCGAATAACGAGGTCGGAACTATCGAGCCTATTGAAGAGATCTGCGAGATCGCTCACGCAAAGGGCGCTCTTATGTTCACCGACGCCGTACAGGCTGTCGGCAACGTAAAGATCGATCTCTCAAAGCTTAAGGTCGATATGCTTTCGCTCTCGGGTCATAAGCTTCACGCACCTAAGGGCATCGGTATGCTCTATATCCGTCGCGGCGTGAATATCGCAAACCTCCTTGACGGCGGCGGACAGGAAAGGCGCAAGCGCGGCGGAACTGAAAATCTTCCTTATATAGTTGGTCTTGCAAAGGCGCTTGAGATCGCGGACGAGAAGATAAAGGATCTTCCGAGAGTTGCTAAAATGCGTGACAGACTTATTGAAGAGATAACCAAGATCCCCTATTCAAAGCTTAACGGACACAGAACCGAGCGTCTCGCAGGTAACGTTAACATCGGATTTGAATTTATAGAGGGTGAAAGCCTTCTTCTCTGGCTCGATATCTCCGGAATTTGCGCGTCGACCGGCTCTGCATGCTCGTCGGCTTCGCTTGAGGCGTCTCACGTTCTTCTCGCAATGGGCGTCCCGCACGAGAAGGCGCACGGCTCTCTCCGTCTCTCCATCAGTCACGAAACGACCGATGAGGATATCGACTATATAATCGCAACCGTTCCCGGCGTGGTTGAAAGGCTCAGAAATATGAGTCCCCTCTGGGAAGATATCGTTAAAAATGATAAGAAGTGAAAGGACATAGATAATGAATTACAGTGAAAAGGTAATGGACCACTTCACCAATCCCCGCAACGTTGGTGAAATCGAGAATGCCGACGGAGTTGGCACCGTTGGAAACGCTAAGTGCGGCGATATAATGAAGATGTATCTCAAAATTGAGAATGACGTAATAGTTGATTGCAAGTTCAAGACCTTCGGATGCGGCGCGGCTATCGCAACCTCATCTATGGCGACCGAGCTTATCAAGGGTAAGTCTATCGATGAGGCTCTTAAGCTCACAAATCAGGTCGTAGTAGAAGCTCTTGACGGGCTTCCTCCCGTAAAGGTGCATTGCTCCGTCCTTGCAGAAGAGGCTATCAAGACCGCTCTTGCCGATTATTACACCAAAAACGGCAGACCCGTTGACTTTGAGATCGAGAAGAGCCACGACCACGAACATTAATTTCATAGCGCCGGACTTACGGCGCTATTCTTTTAGAGGGAATATATGAGAATTTTGCTTGGAATGAGCGGCGGTCTTGACAGTACCTATGCGGCTCGCAAGCTGATGGATGAGGGACACGTCGTTGAGGGCGCGGTGCTGGTTATGCACAAGGACACCGATATATCCGCGGCTCGCGAATCTGCCGATGCGCTCGGAATCCCGCTTCACGTGGTGAACGCGGAGGAAAGCTTTGAAAAAAGCGTCGTCGAAAATTTCCTTGATGAATATATCCACGCCAGAACTCCGAACCCTTGTATTATCTGCAACCGCGAGGTCAAGTTTGAAAGGCTTTTAAGCTTCGCTATCGAGAACGGATTTGATAAGATTGCGACGGGGCATTATGCCTCCGTTGAAAAAATATCCTCGAAAGGCGAGGAAAGATACGCTCTTAAGCGCTCGCGCGATATAAAGAAGGATCAGACCTATATGCTCTGGCGTCTTTCGCAAAAGCAACTCGCCATGCTCACGCTCCCCTTATCCGATCTTGAAAAAAGTGAGGTAAGAGAAGCGGCAAAGGAGGAGGGGCTCGTCGCCGCTGATAGGGAAGAGAGCCAGGAGATATGCTTCATTCCCGACGGGGATTACGCCTCGTTTATAGAGGCTCGCCGTGGAGTATCGAAAAAGGGCTCGTTTATTAATAATGAGGGAAAAATACTTGGTGAGCATAACGGCATAATCCGCTATACCATTGGGCAGCGTAAGGGACTCGGGATCGCGATGGGCGAGCGTGTGTTCGTCACCGACATCGATATCAAAAACAATACCATAACCCTTTCTCCCGACGATTCATACGCGGATTACATTATGATCTCCGACGTCGTTTTCTCGGGAATTTCCGAGATGAATGCCGGGGACGAACGCGACCTTTTCGTTAAGGTAAGGTATCTTGCTCCGATGATAAAGGCGCGTCTTAAATATCTGGGAGACGGTCGTGCAGAGGCTCGTCTCGAGTCTCCCGTAAGGGCGGTAACGCCCGGTCAATCAGCCGTTTTTTATGACGGCGACCTTCTCGCTCTCGGTGGTTTCATCGACTCGGCGAGGCTTGATAAGTAACGGAATAGAGGCGGAATGAGCTTTTTTGAGGCTTTTTCCGCCTTTTTTCATATTGTTTGTAGCGTAGAAAAAAACGCGAGATTTTTGTGCATCTTCGACAAAAGACACGATGCATATCCAAATGCACCAATATTTGTAAAAAGTGTGAATAATGGTAAATATGATTTACCTCAATTGATATAACGCGAATATAACACAATAAAATCAAGGATTCTAAAGGAAAAACAAATGACATCTGCTGATTTTTACGCGAAAAAATCAAAAAATATGTAAATAATAGTTATCATTTCGTGTTTTTGGTGTAAAACCGAGGTGTAAAACGCCGAAAAACAAGCTTCCATTATATATATTTAACTATTGACTTTTTAATTTCCGTGTGTTATAATCTATTTTGTCTAATGCCCGAGTTATGCCTTTTTTGGTTTTATATGGCTTGGGATTGAATCAAGAAATATTTTGGAGGAACCTAATTGATGAAAAAGTCTTTGTTTCAGAAAGTAATTTGCTTCATCCTTTCTGTGACAACTCTGTTCGGTGTGCTTGCGCTTACCGTGGGTGCAGCCGCGTCAGACCCTATCGTTTACGATTATGAGTCGAACCGCGATTCTGCGTCATCCCTCGAGGAGATGAAGGCACTTGCGAATATTCCCACCTACGAGGAGTATTTAACGGAGTGGGGAAAGGATGCTAACGGTAACCCCACCGTTAACAAGGATGCTACGGAGGACATCGTAGTTGACCTTGACCGTGTTATCGATGTAAACGATAACGGTAAGGTGAGCAACGGCACGTTGACCGCCGATAGCACTGCATATCAGGATGCAATTAAAGAAAGCCCTGAAAACTGGATTGGATTTGACAAGGTCGATAAGAACGGCAACGTGATCAACAGCGCCGATTCTTCTTACTACCTTCCCGCGATCGGTGCAACCACGTGGGAATTCGACGTTAAGCATTCCGGTTATTATTACCTTGAGCTTAGCTACTACAGCTGTATCACCGGCGAGAGCAGTATAAGCTCGATCGAGCGTAAGCTTCTTATCGACGGCGTTGCGCCCTTCAAGGAGGCAACCTATCTTAAGCTCGATAAGTCTTGGGCATATACGAACGTTGGTGAGCCGGTCGTTGAGTCTGTTCCCGCAGGAACTCCCAACTCCGTTTCCACCGAGTATATCACCAAGAGCGACGGATACTATAAGGTTGTAACCGTCGTTGAGAACGGTAAGAAGACCACCACAACCTATACTATCATTCAGGACGATAACGGTAACTCGATGGCTCCTACCATTGAGCAGTCCGCTTCTTGGAGAACCTACTTCGTTCAGGATAGCACCGGCTACTACACCGGTTACCTTTGCTTCTACCTTAAGGAAGGTAAGCAGCAGATCACCCTTGAGGCTGAGCGTGAGCCCCTCATCGTTGACTCTATCATCTTCCATCCCTATAAGGGTGGTGCAGGAAGCAAGGGCGACGGAACTAAGCTTCCCGTTGGTAGCGAGGTTACTCTTGACGAGGTTAAGAATTGGTACGCTCAGAACAACATCACCTCTGCAACTGCAAAGGATGATAGCGACGGCGTAACTCTTATCCAGGCTGAGTTCCCCGACTACGTTTCGGACAAGTCGGTTAACCCTGCAAACGATAAGACCTCCTCTGCAACCTACCCCTCCGTTTCGAACGCACAGCTTTATAACGTAATCGGTAAGACGAGCTTTAACGCTCTCGGTCAGTGGGCTGCATATAAGTTCCGCGTTTCCGACACCGGTCTTTATAAGCTTGGAATGAGATTCCTTCAGAGCGCCCTTCAGGGTATGTACCTCTGCCGTGGAATCAAGATCTCCGGCGGCGCTTACGGATCAGAGCCCGTTTCTCCCTTTGCTGAGGCGGCAGACGTTCAGTTCGAGTACAGCAAGGACTGGCAGTCCGAGTTCATGGGCGACAGCAACGGCAATATCTTCGAGTTCTATTTCGAAGAGGGTGTAGAATACACCTTGTACGTTGAGTGCTCTCTCGGCTCTCTTGCAACCTACATACAGGAAGTTGAAAACGTTCTTAACGAGGTTAACGCAGCTTACCTTAAGATACTTCAGCTTACCGGTTCATCTCCCGATGAATACAGAAACTATCAGTTCCTCGAGATCATGCCCGACGTTCTTATTTGTCTCGGTAGAAGCGCTGAAAGAATTGAGAACGTAAGACTTGCTCTTAAAGAGCTTTGTGGAACTAACGGTTCTCACATTGCGACCCTCGGAACTATTGCTACTCTCCTTGATGAGATGAGTAGAAACGATGGTTATAACATCGCAGGAAATATGTCCAACCTTAAGTCTAACCTCGGTACTCTCGGTACTTGGATCAACGACTCCAAGAAGGGACTTCTCCTCCTTGACTCTATATCCATCTGCCCCCAGAACGCCGATGACGACGTTCTTCCCGCAACAAAGACTAATTTCTTCAAGACAATTTGGTTCGAAATTTCTGCATTCGTTTACTCCTTCTTCACCGACTACGATAAGATGGGTGTAAGAGAAGCAGACTCCTCTAATACTGATATATCGATTGACGTTTGGCTTGCAATGGGTCGTGACCAGTCTAATATCTGGCGTACGATGATCGACCAGGATACCGGTTTCACTCAGAAGACCGGCTACGCAGTAAACCTTAAGCTCGTTACGGGCGCAACCCTTCTTCCCTCGATTCTTTCAGGTAAGGGCCCCGACGTATACATGGGTCTCGGTTCTGCAACGGTTATCAACTACGCGATCCGTGACGCGGTTCTTCCCGTAAGCGGACACTACTGCGGCAAGGCTGTTGACGCTAACGGCGACGGCGTGTGCGATACCTGCAAGGATCCAATGCCCGGTAAGGCAGACAGCTTCCAGGGCCAGGATATCTTCTCAACCACTTATTATACTTATAAGGATGAGAACGGATA
>JAZLEH010000083.1:0-3597 GCA_045615165.1 Eubacteriales bacterium
ATCCACCCCTCCCGGAAAGCTCTCGCTCGGTTCACAGGTTGAGGCGGCTGAGGCGGCTTCCAACGAGTATCTCGGAACTGATTCCAGCACCTTCGTTACCAACGCGACCTCAGGCTTCGAGATCGCTTATAAGTACGCAAACCTTAAGGAGGGTGACGAGGTTATCGTTCCCGCGATCACCTTCGTTGCAACGATGGCATACCCCCTTGCGGTTGGCGCAAAGCTCGTTTTTGCAGACGTTGACCCCCGCACTATAAATATGGATCCCGCAGACGTTGCGAGAAAGATCACTCCCAAGACCAAGATGATCGTTCCCGTTCATATCGGCGGTTACCCCGTTGACCTTGATCCCATCATCAAGCTCGCAAAGGAAAACAATATCATCGTTCTTGAGGATGCGGCGCACGCATTCGGAGCTATGTATAACGGCAAGCACGTTGGAACTATCGGTGACTTCGCGGCGTTCAGCTTCCACGAGGTTAAGAATATCACCTCCTTCGGCGAGGGCGGTATCGCTACCACTAACGTTCCCGGATTCGCTTCCGAAATGAAGAGAGCAAGATTCCTTGGTCTTGACTTCTCCGCTCCCATCAAAAACTGGCTCTACAACATCACTCCCATTCAGGGTAAGGAAAAGCCCTTCGTTCCCTCCAACTACTCGACCACTGAAATTCAGGGTCTCGGCCTTAAGCTTCAGATCTCGAGAAACGAGGAGATCATCGAGGAGCGCAGAAGAGCGGCAGCTTATCTTAACAGCCGCTTCGCAGAAAACGATGCAATCATTCCCCAGGATCTCGGCAACGAGAATATCAAGCCCACCTTCCACCTCTATCTCCTTCAGATAGATCCCGCGAAGGCAGGCGGCGACGTTCAGATCCTTAAGAAGAAGCTCGAGGAAAAGAGCGTTACCAATATCCCCCACTTCGGTCCTCTCTATCGCTTCAAGATAGTTCAGGATATGGGATATGATTCCGATGAGATCGCAAAGACCTGCCCCGTTTGCGAGGAAGTGTTCTACAAGAGATTCACTCACCTTCCCCTCTACGGCTTGTCTGACGAGCAGCTTGAGTACATGGCAGACGCAGTGCTTGAGGCGGTTAAGGAAATGCAGGAAGGCAAATAATTTATATATATCGGGTGGCGCATAACGCGTCGCCCGATTTTTTTCTTGACTTTATTTATAAATAATGGTAAAATATTAGGAGAATAAAGCTTTTAAGGAATTATATATGAAAAGAAGATTTATCGGATGCGTAGCCGCGCTTACGCTACTCGTAATATCAATATTTTCCCTTAGTGCGTGCGGAGGAGAGGACGGAAAGGTTACCGTTAATTTCATCGTTAACGGCGAGATATACTATTCCGCGACGGAGGACAACATCCTCGCAATCAATGCGCCCGCCGCGCCATCGACCGACACCGAGACCTTTGACGGATGGTATCTTGACAACGGCGTCTGGTCGCTTGAATTTGAACCGAATAATATTTACGGCTTAGAGGTGACCGAGCTTAACGTTTACGCAAAGTTCGTGAAAAAGGATCTCCCCCACCGGCACACGCCCACCGATTGGATAATCGTGCGCGAGGCGACCTGCACGGTATCGGGAATCAGGAGCAAAAAATGCTCCGACGAGAGTTGCGGCGAGCAGCTCGCGATGGAATTCATCGACAAGCTTGACCACACCGAGGGAGATTGGGATATATCGATCGCGCCTACCTGCAAAAGAATGGGCGAGGAGGTAACCTGTTGCACCTACTGTAATACCGAGATAAATTCGCGAAGCGTTGATATGATCCCGCACGAGCCGAGCGACTGGATAAAGGTTAGCGACCCTACCTGCAAGGAGGAGGGAACGGACCACAAAATATGCCTTCTTTGCCGCGACGAGCTTGAGACCAGAAGCACCGACAAGCTCACGGAGCATATTCCCGACAAGGCGGTGGAGGAAAACGTAAAGGATTCCGACTGTAAGAGCGAGGGATCATACGATCTCGTTACCTATTGCGCGTCGTGCGGAGACGAGCTTTCACGCGAGCCGAGGGTCATCAAGATCAAGCCCCACACGGAGGACGAGCCGACCGTAGAGAATTTCAACGATTCCGACTGTGAAAGCGAGGGATCGTTCGACTCGGTAATCTACTGCAAATACTGTAAGGACGAGCTTTCAAGAACGAACGAAAGCATTGAAAAGAAAAAGCATACCCCCGCCGAGGCGGTCAAGGAAAACGAGAAGGATGCCGACTGTAAGAACGACGGATCGTACGATCTCGTTATCTATTGCACGAAATGCGAAGCCGAGCTTTCACGCGAGGCGAAGGTGATCGAAAGGAAGGATCACACCCCTGCCGAGGCGGTCAAGGAAAACGAAAAGGATTCCGATTGCAAGAACGACGGCTCGTACGACCTCGTTATCTATTGCGCGGAATGCGAAGCCGAGCTTTCACGCGAGGCGAAGGTGATCGGAAGGAAGGATCACACCCCCTCCGAATGGCAGACGGCGAAGGACAAGACCTGCTACGAGGACGGACTTAAGGTCGTGACCTGTACCGCTTGCGGCGAAACGATTGAATCCGAGGCTATTCCCGCATCCCACGATTGGAAGGATATTGAAGGCGTCGAGCCGACCGAGACGGTCGACGGTCTTACCGCAGGAGTTATCTGCGACGACTGCGAAAAGGTCAAGACACCCCAGACGGTTATTCCCGCAAGGATCAGCGGAACGGACTTCAACGGCTTCGAATTTGAGTATTCCGACGGAATATATATTTATAGCTACGATAAATACGATATCACCCCCTCTGACATTATAAGAGTTAACGCAAGGGCGGTCGCCGAATTCTACCTTGACGAGGCGCTTGAGACCCCCGTTACGGGTACGATCCCCCTCTCACTCGGAGACAATCTCGTATATCTTTCCGTTAAGTGCAAAGAGGATAGCGCGATCTACAAAATCTCGATCCGACTTTCACCCGTAAGCGTTACCTTTGACGCCGGCGCGGGATTTGATACCGACACCGTCGAGGTCGCTCTCGGCGGACTTATTCCGGAATACGACGTCCCCGCTAAGGAGGGATACCGCTTTGACGGATGGTATCATAACGGCGTTTTGTGGGATTTCGAAAAGGATACCGTTACCGAGCCCATCACCCTCGTGGCAAAATGGGTGCTTCAGTACACCGTAACCTTTAACACGGATTGCCACCTCGGCATTTTCACGATGGAGGTTGACGCCGGCGGACTTATTCCCCCGTTTGAAGCTCCCGAAAAGGGCAGCACGTGGTCGTTTGAGGGCTGGTTCGTCAAGGACACCGAGACCGAATGGGATCTCAGAGTTGACGTTGTTACTCAGGATATCATCCTCGTTGCGCGTTGGTCGATTATGACCCCGCCCGACATTTGGTAAATGCTTTAACGAAAAAGAGCAAGCACGGAAGTGCTTGCTCTTCTTTATTATTTGGTGAATTATACTATTAAGTGCAACACTTTTAAGAAAAAAAGAACACTCATATTGAATCCTGTGTTATAATGAAGTTACCACACACCAAAACAACAAGGAGGAAACAATATGAGCTATACTCATTTTACCATAGAAGAAC
>JAZLEH010000084.1:0-1750 GCA_045615165.1 Eubacteriales bacterium
GTTCGGGGATATAACAGAGGTCAGCTACGCAATACTTGAGCATAACGGAAAAATATCTGCGTTCAAATCGGACGATGCGTTTTCGCACCCCGTTGTTATCGACACCGCAACCGACGAGGACGCGCTTTCGCTGATCGGAAAGAATGAAGAATGGCTTAAAAAGCTTTTAAAAAAGAAAAAAGCCGAGAAGGACGAAGTTTTTCTTCTCACAGTTGATAAAAAATCGAAAACGAATCTTATAAAAAAGGAGCTTGAGTAATGAAAACCTTTTACGCGGCGCTCGGAATACTTTCGTTGCTTATCTCCCTGATCATAGCGAATTCGATCTATCTTAAGGGTATATGCAAGGATTTTTCAAAAAAGCTTGACGAAATAGAGCTTACCTCCCCGGTTGACGCGCTACACGAAATCGAGGAGCTTTTCGCGGATTTTCAAAAGGCGGAGAAATTCATCAGCATAACCGTCAGCCACGACGACCTTACTAATATAGAGGAGGGATTTGCCGAAATGATAGGCGCGGCAATTGCGGAGGACGCAGAGACTCTCGTCATAACGAAAAGCCGCCTCAGTCACTCATTTGAGCATCTGAAACGGCTTTTAACCATAAATTTAGATGGGGTTATCTGTAGATCGACATATCCTCACGGAATGCCTCTTCCCTCATTATCGAGTAATACTCGGTGAGAAGGTCCTCTGCCGAGAGGATTCCGACGCTTCTCTTAAGCGCCTTGATCACGTGCTCGGGGTTGAGGAATGCTGATGCGTCTGCCGAAAGAACGCAATTAATTCTGAGAAGCTCGCCGTCAAGCGCAACCGAGGCGGATTTTATAAGAGGTCTCACATTAGCAGTGACCATATCGCCGCTCTTCGACTTCTTTTCTATCTCTACGGTATCGGCAAGGAGAGCCTCCTCGCAACGCCTTGCGAGCGCTTCGTCTGCATCCGTCGTTTTTATGATTATCGTATACGAGAACCATTTAAGATCGGTGAGCTTGGTTTCGGGATAATACGCGTCGATCGCTTGCATCTCATCGGTGAGATTCTTATTAAGCCTTGCGAGTGCCTCGGCGGTGTCCATCCTTTCGGAAAGACGGATATCAACGAATTCGACCTTACTCTCAGTTCCGATCGAAAGAGGCGCGGCGAATACCATCTTGGGCTTCGGATTAAAGCCCTCGGTATACCAGAGCGGAAGCCCCGCTCTTACTATTATCTTATGCATCGTGCGAACGAGATCGAGATGCGAGATATACTGAAGCCTGCCAACCTTTTTGAAATGAACTCTGAGGTTTATCGGAGTGTTATTATTTACTTGCACCATGCGTTCTTACCTCCGAGCTTATTTGCGCCGCATCCGTTGCAATGCTCAGCGCATGAGGGCGTGGTTTTACCCTCGTACGCTTTTTTACGCTCCGAGAGAAGATACGCCTTAGTTACGCCGCAGTCGATAATATCCCACGGAAGAATCTCGTCAAGCCCGAATCCGCGAGTCGTATAGAAATCGGGGTCAACTCCCGTGCGCTCAAACACATCGAGCCAGCGCTCGTAGCTGAAATGCTCGTCCCACGCGTCAAGCATTGCGCCCTCTTCAACCGCGAGGGCGATTGCGGGAGCGAGGCGTCGGTCGCCTCTTGCAAGAACTCCCTCAATGCGAGAGCCCTTTGCATCGTGATAATTATATCTTATGCGCTTATCGGTGATGGATGCCTTGAGGTGAGCCTGCTTTGATGCGAGGGTTTCAAGCGAATCC
>JAZLEH010000085.1:0-1759 GCA_045615165.1 Eubacteriales bacterium
CACCGAGGACTACGATAAGCTTCTCGCACTTGCAAAGGATCTGACCGCTCTTGACGCTACACTCTTCGGAACCGGCGAGAGAGCTAATGACCTTGCGGAAGACGCAGAGCTTGAGAAGGATAAGACATATAAGGCAGCTTATTATCTTACCGACGCGGCTAAATGGCTCAAGACCTATGAGGCTTACAAATAAGCCGAAAAGGGAAACGGTATAATTTCGTACATTGTTATAATATATAAGGAGAAAAACTCATGTCACAGAAAACAGCAAAGAAAAAAGCTGTAGTGCGCAAGGATATGACAAGATTGCAGTGGACATGGCATGAAATGAAGAGAAATAAAGTTGCATACTTTATGGTAGCACCTTATATGCTCATCTTTACCTGCTTCACCGTCTTGCCGGTCGTGCTTTCCGCGGTTATAAGCCTTACAGACTTTAACCTGCTCGAGTGGCCTAACTTCGTTGGACCGGAAAACTACATCAGACTCTTCCTTGACGACGATATCTTTATAACAGCTTGTCAGAACACGCTTATATTTGCATGTATAGTTGGACCTGTATCCTACCTGCTCTCGTTTATGGTAGCTTGGTTCATCAACGAGCTTTCCCCGAAGATAAGAGCTATCGTAACCCTTATCTTCTATGCACCGTCTATCGCAGGTCAGGCGTTCCTGATCTGGAAGACCCTCTTCTCCTCCGACCGTTACGGTTGGGCAAACGCAATGCTGCTCAAGCTCGACCTTATAACTAAGGAGATCGCGTTCTTCGAGGACGCGGACTACGTAATGCCTCTGTGTATCGTTGTCGCGCTCTGGACCTCGCTCGGTACCTCCTTCCTCGCGTTCATCGCAGGTCTTCAGGGTATCGATAAGGCTCAGTTCGAGGCAGGCGCCGTTGACGGCGTTAAGAACAGATGGCAGGAGCTTTGGTACATAACTCTCCCGAACATGAAGAACACTCTTATGTTCGGTGCGATTATGTCCATCACCGGCTCGTTCGGCTTCGGTGGTGTCGTTACCGCACTCTGCGGATTCCCGTCCGTTGACTATGCAGCACACACCATCGTCCACCACCTTGACGACTACGGCGGAATGCGTTTCGAAACAGGTTACGCGTCTGCGATCGCAGTTATCCTCTTCGTGATAATGATCGGCGCCAATATGCTCGTCAAAAAGATGATTTCGAAGGTAGGATCGTGATATGGCAAAGTTAAGAACAAGAAAACATAAAGTCGTACTTGCGCGATCCAGAACCGGCGACGCAGGTATCACAGTTATACTCGTAATACTCGGAGCATTTATGTTCCTGCCTATGTACTACTGCGTAATTCAGGCGTTCAAGCCCCTCGACGAGCTTTGGATGTTCCCCCCGAGATTTTACGTAGTAAAGCCTACGGCTAAGCACTTCAAAGACCTGTTTACTCTGATGAGTGACAGTATGGTTCCGTTCTCACGTTACATATTCAATACCGTGTTCACCTCGGTAGCAGGTACGATCGGACACCTCTTCTTAGCGTCTCTCGCATCTTATGCGATGGCTAAGATCGTTTTCCCCGGCGGAAGATTCATGTTTAAGACCGTTCAGACCTCGCTTATGTTCCACCAGACAGTAACCGCGATCTGTAGCTTCATTCTTATGAGTACTTTCCGTATGGTAGATACCTATTGGGCAATCATCGTACCGGCGTGGGGCTCGACGCTCGGCTTCTACCTGATGAAGCAGTTCATGGAATCCCACGTACACGACTCGGTGCTTGAA
>JAZLEH010000086.1:0-5269 GCA_045615165.1 Eubacteriales bacterium
TGTTTATCTTTGCATTATCCTCGGGGCTTAAGCAAAGGTTAAGAGTGAAATCGGTATAAAGGGTGAGAGAGAATCTCGGCTTAACGGGGAGCGGGATCTTATCCACTACCTCAAGAGGACAATCGGAGTCACTTCCCTTCGCTATTCCGACAGCTCCCTCTCCGAGCTTGATGTTTCCGATCTTCATCTCGGGAGCCTTGTTCATCTTAACTCCAAGACCGAGCGTTATGGTAGTGTTTGGAACGGTGCAGGTGTCGCCGTCAAACGAGCCGTATGTGAGCTTCGTTTCACTACCGGTTATAGATATTTTAATTTCGGAGATGTCGGGAGTATATTCGTTAAGAAGGTAGAAGAGCGGGCCTGTCGTGTTAACAACGCAGTTATGTATGCTGATGTCGGTGTTCGCGGCGTCGCTGTAATTACCTCTGCTGGTTGAAATAAAGGATGCAGCTCCGAGATTGAAGGTTGAGCCGGTTGCAACGAAGGTAGTCTTCGTTCCCTGCGAGGAGAGAAGGAACGCTCCACCCGCCGTGTTTACGAACGTGGAGTCAATAACCTCAACCTTACCCGCTCTTGCGTCAAGAAGCTTTCCGCTTATAGTGACGTCGCAGGATTCTATCTTGAATACTACGGAGTTGTAGCCCGCGCCAATGAATACGAAATCTGCGGCACCGTCAACTATTTTTCCGTCGTGTATATAGAGATTCGTGCTTCCTTCAAGACGGGTACGAACGTTTGAGGTTATCGTATTGCCGTTAAGGTCAAGCTCGATGTTCTTATTCTTGATGCTGAGAGCGTCGGTTATTTCAACGTCGGCATAGAGCTTGATAACGCTTCCGCTATCGGCGAGAGCAACAAGATCCTGAAGGCTCTTCACCTCATAGATGTAAACTACAGTTTTGTCGCTCTTAGTAATGGTATAGCAACGCTCAACGTCATTAACCATGTAGGGATAGTCAGCATCGCTCGTAGTTACGATATATTTACCACCTTCAATAAGCGCGATAGTACCCTTTGCAACGGTGGGATTTGCCGACATTCTGACACCCTTTCCAAGAGAAACCGTGGTGTTGGAAACGCCGCAGGTGTTGCCGTCGAAGGAAGCGTATTTGAGGTAGGTGTTACCCGTAATGGTTATAACGTTTGAAGAAACGTCACCGCTTACAGTATTGGTAAGATCAAAGAGGTTAACGTTAGTGCTTATCTTCGAATCCTTTACCGTTACGGTTGCGTGAGCCTCGGTTGCATAACCCGCTGCGCGGGCGAGGGTTACGAACGCCCTGCCGGTAAGCTCGATTTCGCAATTTTCAACGGTAAGATTTGCACTTGTTCCCGCGGCAAGCATATTTGCGAATACGCCTGCCTTCTTGCCACCCTGTACGAAGGTCGAATTTTTAACGGTTATATTACCCGCCTTTATATCGATAAAGAAGCCGTTTGCGATGATATCGCAGTTATCAACAACGATGTAGGTATCGGCGCTTCCGCTTGCGGTGATGTTGAGGAAGTCCTTATCTTTGTAGCCGCCGTTGGCGTCAGTCGTTCCGCAGTCGTTAAGAGTACCGTTTTTAAGAGTCAAGGTACAGCTTCCCTGAACGCGAATTCTTTCACCCGTGTTGGTGATCTCAAATCCGTTAAGGTCGATCGTAAGATCCTTGGTTACATAGGTTTCGGTGGTGTGAGAGAGGTCAATGTCCGAGTAAAGCGTTATGGTGCTTCCTGCGGGAGCAAGACCTATAAGGGTCTGGAGTCCCATTTCCTCGTAATACTTGGTCACAACTCCGTCTGATGCTGTAACCGAGTAGAGGTATCCTGCAATTTCGGATACTTCGTAGGGATACTCGGTATCACTCGTTAATTTGATTTCGGACATTGTGTCAAGAAGCGCGACGGTTCCCTTCGCAACGGTGGGCATTGCCGACATCTTAACACCCGTGCCGAGAGAAACCGTGGTATTGGTTACTCCGCAGGTGTTGCCGTCGAAGGAAGCGTATTTGAGGTAGGTATTACCCGTAATGGTTATGGTGATTGAAGAAGAGGCAGCGCCGCTTGTGGTGTTGGTAAGGCTAAACAGGTTTGAGCTGGTAGTTATATTCGAATCCTTTACGGTTACGGTTGTGGTAATCGCATCCGAATAGCTCGATGCACGGTTGAGAGTTACGAACGACGTGCCCGTGAGTTTGATTTCGGTTTTTTCAACGGTAAGGGTTGCGGTCGTTCCTGCGGCAAGCATATTTGCAAATGCGCCATTCTTCTTACCGCCCTGCACGAAGGTCGAATTTTTAACGATAACGTTACCAGCCTTTATATCAAAGAAGAAGCTGTTTGCGATGATATGGCAGTTATCAACGATGATGTAGGTGTTAGCGTTTCCGCTTGTCGGAATGTCGAGGAAGTCGTTATCATCGTATTTGCCATCTGCAGTGGTAGTTCCGCAATCGTTAAGAGTTCCGTTTTTAAGAGTTAACGTGCAGTTACCAACAGCGTTAATTCTTTCACCCGTATTCGAGATCGCATATCCGTTAAGGTCGATGGTGAGATCTTGTCTTACGTAGGTTTCCGAGGTATCAGAGAGGTCAATATCCGCGTAAAGAGTTATGGTGCTTCCTGCGGGAGCAAGACCGATAAGAGCCCGAAGTCCCATTACCTCGTAATACTTGGTTACGACGCCGTCCTTTGTAGTAACGGTATAAAGCGCCTCGGATTCCTTGATTACACCGTAAGGATAATCAGAATCTCCGGTTTCACCAATCATAGTGTTGTCGGGGAGAACGATCTTTGCGCCCGTAACGGTAGGTTCAGCCGAGAATTTAACGTCGCGAGCGAAGCTTACTGTCGTGTTGGGAACGGTGAATCCGCCTGCATCAAACTTATTGAAGGCAAGCTTCGATTGACCGGTTACGGTGATATTGGTAACGGAATCTGCAGCTCCCGCAGTCTTATTCTGAAGATTGAAGAGATTTGCGGTCGTTTTGATTTCGGAATCGTTTATCGTAATATTTATGCCGGTCGCCTTGGGATAGCTATCCGCTCTTACCGCGCTTACGAGAAGCGCAGAGCCAAGATTTATAGTGCATCCGTCTATTTTAAGATTTGCAACGTCACCTTCGTTTGATCCGCTGGCACAGTTTGCAAGGCGATTGTAATTTCCTGTATGAGTATAGGTACAGCCGACAAGATTAACCGTTCCGCATCTTACCTCTGCAAAATTCTTATTCGCCGTTATAACGCAATTCGTTATATTCGCAACGGCGCTGCTTGCGCCCGCGCCTATATAGATAAATTCCTTGGCGTTGGAATCCACGATATTTCCGTTATAGAAATTGAGACAAGCGCCCGAAAAGATTCGAAGATATCCGCCGTTGTTAGTTACGGTATGTCCGTTAAGGTCGATGTTAAGTATCTTGCTGTAGCATTCGTAATCTGCGGTAACATCAATATCTGCATAAAGCGTGATCGTACTGCCGGTTGTAGCAGCAGCAAGAATTTCTTTAAGACAGGTTTCTTGATAGTAATTCTTCACGTTTCCGTTTGCAAGAGTAAGGGTATAGAGGGGGGCTTCCGACTCAAAAATATACACCTTGTTACCGGACGCGTCGAGCGACTCCGTCTTTTTAACTGCATTATGAATCTCGAAATTGAATACGCAGCCGTTTGTGTTTACCGTACAGGGATCGGTTATCTGGTACGTCGAGAATATGTCGCTATGAAGAACGTCTATTACACCGTTACCCGAGCTTAAAGCTTCAGCAAGCGTACGGTATCCCACGCCGTTCGACGAGAACATATAATCGGAGGCGGGAAGAGCGTAGTTGGCAGTGTAAACAAGATCGATAACCTTGCTTGCGCCGAGCATACCTGCGCCGGATTTAAAGAATGCGTCGATATTTCCGTATATATCGTCGATATAAAGCTTAGACGTTGCGTTTGCGATAAGAGTGGTCGCAAGGTAATCGTCAGTCGATGCAAGCGCGTCAATTACAAGCTCGATCGCGCTAATAGCCGCAGGAAGCTCTCCGCCCTGCTTATACGATGCGCTTATCCATTCGCTATTGTTTATGAGGTCGCCGTTAAAGTAAATATACAAGGGATAACCGTCCTCGCCACCGACAAGGTCGTAAGCAAGAGTTATATGCTGCCAAGCGTAGGGCGACGTATCGAGAGTTCTGGTAACTTCAACTCCGTTCAGGCTGCCGACAAGAACACCGTCTGCCGTTATTCCGTTATAAACGGAAGCGATATTCTGACTTCCCTTATTACCCGAAATAAGCGCGGAGAAATTCATCGGAAGATAGATCGACGAGGTAGCGATATCGAAATCAACTACATAATATTTCGCGTTCGAATAATTTGAAAGATCGAAACCGTTTGCTATAACGTATTTTGCGGATTCGGAGAGCGAACCCGAAAGAATGTTTGCCTCGATCTTCGTAAACGGAGTGTTATCGGTATTGGTTGAGCCGTTTTCGAACTTGATCTCTTCCGTCGAAGAAGTAGATACGGAAGGTGCGCCGTCTACCGTATAGTCGAAATCGTAGAGAGCATCGGAATAATAGTTTTTAAGGCTTGAAACGGTTTCTGCGTTTATCGCCTTATTCCAGATGAGAAGGTCGTCCATCTTTCCTTCAAGTGAAGTGGGGTAAACGCCGGTTATATCCTGACCAAGCACGAAAAGATCGTTGGGATCAATATCATAATCGTCGGTGAACCACGCCTGCTTTGAAAGATCTATCGTTTTTGCAAGCTCGAAGTTAACGTAATACTTGATTACCTTAGCATCGCGGTCAACGACCATGAGGGTATGAACCCACTCCTTGGGAGTATAGATATTCTTCTGGTCGTAATAATAGTTCTGGCTCGTTGGCTCCTGTGCGACTCCGCCGACTGAATATTTACCGCTACCGATATTAAGTCCAAGATAACGGTCAGGACTTACGTAAACGTTTCTGATGAGAAGTCCCTGATGCTGGAAGTTTCCAAGGTCATCGGTGCTGGTCCATCTTTTCGTAGACCAAACGAGCTGCGCAGAGTTCATTTCATCAAGACAAGTCCAAAGACCTATACTGAAGCTGTTGTTATCAAGATCGAGATCCTCGGTTGCGAGGTAGCCTTCGTAGCTGACCTTTATACCTTCGCTATATAATCCGTTGGGATAATAGATAGTTCCGGCTTTCTTATCTTCATAAGCGCCTACGTAGCGGTTAAGCTCAACGTCGCTGCCATCAACGAAGTTTGAAAGGTCACCGTCAAAGAAGAATCCCGCTTTAAG
>JAZLEH010000087.1:0-1851 GCA_045615165.1 Eubacteriales bacterium
CTTGTACATCATATTGAGGTCGACCTTTGAGGCGTGGTTGATCAGGAGGAGATAGGGCTTGCCGTCAAGTGCCTCCATATTTGTGCGCGTAAGCTTCGCGTTTCTTTTTTTAAGATCGGGCCAGCAGATAATCGTCTGCGCGACCCACGGAAGAAATTTTCTCCTCTTCGGCTTGCGGCGAGTGTTGAAAACCTTTATATTTTTAGGAGGTTCGGGAATTTGCTTTTTGAAATTATCTTGAGTATTCATATGAGCTCCTATGAAAAAGCCGCAAAGAAACGGATTCTGTGCGGCTTTATTTTATTTAATAAAATCCCCTTTTTCGGGGGCTTCGCCTCCGAAAAAACACCTTATAGACGAGCAAAGCGAGTCCGCGCGCCGAGGGGAGCTGACAAAATCTCCGATTTTGTCAAGCGGCGATAAGCGCGCGATTCACAAAGGTAAAACGCAGTTTCGCCTTTGGGTTTATTTTAAGGATGCAGTCTATCGGGTCCGCGGAAGAGGAACATTGCTTCCTTGATCGGGATGCCGAGGAAGAGCATGGTAAGACGGTCGATACCGATAGCGAATCCGCCGTGGGGAGGACAGCCGTAACGGAAGAACTCGGTGTAGAACTTAACGTCCTCGCCAAGTCCCTTCTCTGCCGCATTCTTGCAGAGGTGGTCGTAGCGGTGCTCTCTCTGTGCGCCGGAGGTGATCTCAACGCCGCGCCAGATAAGGTCGTAGCCCTGGGGAACGCCGTTTTCGTCTCTCATATGATAGAAAGGACGCTTGTCCTGTGCGAAATCGGTAACAAAGAGGAATTCGTGGCCGTAAAGCTCCTTAACGAGGCGGTGAGTCATACGCTCAGCGCCGGTGGTAAGGTCGCCTTTTTCGGACTCGGGGCAGGTGTAGCCGTATCTTTCCTCAAGCAGACGGTAGATCTCAGCAACCGAAAGAACGGGGAAAGGATTGGTGGGAACAACAACTTCAAGACCGAAGATGCGCTCGATATCCTCGCCGTACTTCTCCTTAACGCGTCCGAGAACGTAGGTGAGCATCTCTTCCTCAAGAGCCATTACGTCGTGGAAGGACTCAACGTAGGAGAACTCAAGGTCGAAGGAGGTGAACTCGGTGGCGTGCTTGTTGGTATGCGACTTTTCTGCGCGGAAGCAGGGAGCGCACTCGAATACTCTCTCAAGACCCGATGCCATAGCCATCTGCTTGTAGAACTGAGGAGACTGCGCGAGGTAAGCGTCGCGGTCAAAGTAGTTGAGCTTGAAGACCTCGGAACCCGACTCGGAAGCCGCACCGATGATCTTGGGGAAATGGAGCTCGGTGAACTTGTTCTGAAGGAGGTAGTCACGGAGAGCCGCGGTGATCTCGCTCTGAACGTGGAAGATAAGGGTGTTGCGCTCGGTACGAAGGTCTACCCAACGGTAGTCGAGGCGCGAGTCGATTGCGGAATCCTCCTTGATGGGGAGCGCGTCCGCGATGGATTCGATGCGGATGGAGGTGGGGATGATCTCCTTGCCGCCCATTTTAACGTATTCGTTTGCGATGCATTCGCCCTCGATGGTAACAACCGAGTCGATGGTGAGCTGATCTACGATAGCGGCAAGCTCATCGTTGCCTTCCTTCTCAACGTAAACCTGAACCTTTCCGGTGATATCACGGATTACGAGGAACGCGCGCGCTTTCTTGTTGCGGCAATTTTCAACAAAGCCGGCGATCTTAACTTTTTCGCCCGCATTGACGTCTGCGATAAATGTTCTTTTCATTTTTTAACCCTTTCCGTAGGATGGAATTATTTTTACATACATTATAATAATAGCACAAATTTCGCCAAAAGTCAAGAGTTATTTAAAATAC
>JAZLEH010000088.1:0-15091 GCA_045615165.1 Eubacteriales bacterium
ACCTGAGCTTTATCAGCACCCTTTGCGGAGCCAACGCCCATGTGTGCGTAGCCTGCATTCTTCATGATGGAGGTAACGTCAGCGAAGTCGAGGTTGATAAAGCCGGGAACGTTGATAAGCTCGGATACGGACTGAACGCCGCGACGAAGCACGTCATCCGCAATTTCAAATGCGTTTGCAAGGGTGATGTGAGTATCCTCGACCTGCTTAAGTCTTTCATTGGGAATAACGATAAGTGAGTCAACGTGCTTTGAAAGCTCGCCGATACCCGCCTCAGCCTGCTTATATCTCTTGATACCCTCAAAGGAGAAGGGCTTGGTTACGATACCAACGGTGAGTATTCCCATTTCGTGAGCCGCTCTTGCAACTACGGGAGCTGCGCCCGTACCTGTGCCGCCGCCCATACCTGCGGTAACGAATACCATATCAGCGCCGTTAAGAATGCTCTTGATCTCTTCAATCGATTCCTCAGCCGCGCGCTTACCAACCTCGGGGTTAGATCCTGCGCCAAGACCCTTGGTGATCTTATCTCCAAGCACGAGCTTCTTTGCCGCGCAGGAAGAGTTGAGAGCCTGTCTATCCGTATTCATAGCGATGAATTCAACACCGCGTATATTGGTTGATATCATTCTGTTGACTGCGTTATTTCCGCCGCCGCCGATTCCGATTACTTTAATATTTACTCCGCTGTCGTATACCTGTTCAAAATCAAATTCCATTTCAAATGCCTCCGGTCATATTAAAATATTTATATAAATATGCTGGTTCACTATATATTATTATATAAGATATTTAAAAATATTTCAAGAGGTTTTTTGTATTTTGTAGAAAAAAAGCGACGAAATTAGCTTAAATCAGAAATAAACAACGATATACGCTCGTTATTTGTTGGCAGAAATTGCGTCTATACAAGAGGAGATTTCGCCGATTATAAGGCTTGCCGAATCCCTTTTTGAGAATTTGCGTATAGCTTCACTGAGCCTCTTTCTTTTTTCTTCATCGCCTTTTAACGTTCTTACCGCATCAAGAAGCGTTCTTTCCGATAGCTCGTATTCCGGAATAAGAATGCATCCGCCCGACTCTTCTATTAGCTTTGCGTTCTTATATTGGTGATCACCCGTAACGTTTGGCGATGGTATAAGAATGGATGGCGCTCCCACTGCGGAAAGCTCTGCGAGAGTCATAGCTCCGCATCTTGATATAACGACGTCTGCAGCCTTGAGAAGCGTTGGCATATCGTTTATAAATTCGTATATGCCGCATCCGTCTCTCCCACGGCACAGATCCGGCTCGCGTGATTTTATTGCTTTAAAATATTTTTTGCCGGAGGCGTGAATATGGCGTACTCCTTTTTCTTTTGCCGAGTAATTTTTCATAAGGGTTATTACTGCTTCATTAAGCTTCTCCGAGCCGCCGCTACCGCCAATCGATGCTATTAAAAATTCATCCTCCTTGATCCTGAGCCTTTTTCTTGCGGTTTTTCTGTCGGTTTTAAAAAATGCATCTCTGACCGGGTTTCCGACTATACGTATATTTGCCCCTCTGCGTAATTCCTTTTCGCATCCGGGCAGGCTTAAAAGAACTCTGTCGCATTTTGATGAGAGTAGCCTCGTTGCCAGACCGGGCTTTGCATTTGATTCGTGAATAAGCGTAGGGATGTTTTCAGCTATTGCCGCCTTGATAACCGGCCAACAAACGTAGCCTCCCGTACCGAAGACGACGTCCGGCTTAAAATCCCGTATTATTTTCTTTGCTTCGTTCTTCGCTTTCAAGGCGAGCTTTACATTTTTTAGATTCCTGAGCGTAAGTCTTCTTTCAATTCCGGAAACCTTTATCGTGAAAAGCTTATACCCGAATCTCTCTATCACCTTGTTCTCATCGCCGCCGTCTCTGCCAATGAACGCAACGGCGCTGTCCATTTCCTTCGCTGATATTGCATCAGCCACGGCGAGCGCAGGGCTGAGATGTCCCACAGTTCCGCCACCGCAGAATAAAACACGCATATCTTTTCCTCACTTACTTATTTTTGCACTTTTTGATATTGAAAGCATTATTCCCATTTCGAAGAAGATCATTATCAGTGATGATCCACCGTAGCTGAAAAACGGAAGAGAGATTCCCGTGTTTGGGATAGTGTTTGTGACGACGGCAATATTCAGAAGCGTTTGAAGTGCCATTTTAATGCTTATTCCGTACGCGACGAGTCGGGAATAGGTATCTCTTGAATTCGAAGCGATAACAAGTCCACGGTAAAAGAGAAGTCCGAAAAGCAGGATCGCAAGAGTCGCTCCGCATAAACCAAGCTCCTCGCAAAGTATCGCAAAGATCATATCGTTTGCCGGCTCGGAAACGTAGCAATGCTTCATAACGCTATTTCCGTATCCTACGCCGAATAATCCACCCGATCCGATAGCCATAAGTCCTTGAAGCGTCTGCCAGCCGCCCGTAAGCTTATATGCTTCCGGATTTCGCCAGACGGTGATACGCTCCTTCGTGTAGTCGGTAAAGAGAGCGAGCGCGCTTATTCCCGATACGCCGCCAAGACAGAAGATGGATATGTATCTCATGCTTGCGCCGCTTCCGTAGATCATTAAGAGTCCTAGTGCGCTGAGTATGATGATACACGATAAATGCTTTTGAAGCATTACGAGAACGATCGGCAGGGTCATTATGCCTATCGGGAGAAGGGTTGAGTAAATCAATGCGTTTTTCTTTTTTCTTCGGTCAAGGATCAATTCTTCGTTATTGGAGAAATATTTTGCAAGCATAAGGATCATCGTTAGCTTTGCGATCTCCGAGGGCTGGATCGTTATCGGGCCGATCGAAATCCATCGCTTTGCTCCGTTTCCGACAAATCCTATAATAAGCACGAGAAAAAGCAGTAATGCCGTTATTGCGTACGCATGGGTTGAAAAACGCTTATATAACGATATTTTTATCCTTGACGAAAAAAGCATAACGGCAAAACCGATTATCAACCATATTATCTGTTTTTTGATAAAATATGATTCATCGCCGTATCTTGCATACGCGTAGGGCTTTCCGGCACTGAAGACCATCAGCGTACCGTACGCCGCAAGAATAATAACGAGCAAAAGAAATAACAGATCGACGCTTCCTTCGTGAATTTCTTTTTTGCCCGCTTTTCGTATGTTTGGTAGGAGTCTCATATCGAGGTATATAAGATATAAGCAGGTATCGACAGAACAAGCGTTGCAAAGATCGCTGACACGCAAATCTTGTTTTCATCCCATCCGTACCTTTCGAGGTGATGATGAAATGGAGCCATTCTGAAGATTCTTCGTTTCGTAAGCTTATAAAATATTACCTGCAAAGCGACCGATAAGCCCTCGAAGGCATATACTCCGGCTATTATAAGGATTATGAGTGGGTTATCAAGCGTAAACGCCATCGTTGCAATGAATGCGCCGATGAAAAGCGAGCCGGTGTCTCCCATGAAAATTTTTGCGGGATGAATATTGAATAAAAGGAATCCCAGAGCTATGCCAATAAGCGAAAGTGAAATTAATGCTCCTTCCGCATTGATATTTGCGGTGAGATAGAACGCACCGACCCCGATAGCAAACGCGACGGATGAAGCCAATCCGTCTATTCCGTCGGTAAGATTCGTCGAATTGACAAGCCCGAGAAGAAAAATGAGAGACAGAGGATAGTAAAATAGTCCGAGATCAATTTCAAGTGATGCGAAGGTAATTGCAGTATCGTCGTTCAAAAAGAATCCTCTTGCCGTCAAATACGATACCGCGGCGATAGTTTGCATTATAAGCTTTTCCAGTGGTGTGAGTCCTGCGTTTTTCTTTCTTTTCAGCTTAGTGAGGTCGTCAAACACCCCTATCAGGGAATTGAGTATTGCGTATATAAGAGAAAGGGTGATTGATAGTATCTGCATATCGGTGAATTTCTCCGAAAATAAAGCTAATACCGTTGTAAGCGATATAATAGTCGCAAAGAGAAATGCAAGTCCACCCATGGTCGGAGTTCCGGATTTTTTTAAATGCCAGCTCGGGCCCTCCTCATATATCGGTTGCTTTGCTATCGCCGAAAGCCTTGGAATGAGCTTCTTTTCAAAAGCGATAGTGAGTATAAACGATAATAAAAATGCTATGATATACATCACCGTATTATTCAGCGGCATTTTCTTTTCTCCTCTCTTCGATAATGGTAAGCTCTTTATATATTCTTTCCGCGCCTGTCGCGCGCGATGCTTTGACTAATATAATTTCATCCGAATAGCTCTCCGATATCTGTTTTGCTGTGATTTCGGGCTTGTCGAGATCTTCGTTAGTAAATACGCAATCGGGAGCTATACCGCCCAAGATTGCCGCGCGTGCAGCGTGCGTCGCATATTTTCCAAAGGTATAAATTTTTTTGAATTTGCGTTGCGCGATCTCTTTTCCAAGCTCCTCGTGGATCGATTCGCTCATTTCTCCAAGCTCAAGCATATCGCCTATAACGCAGCTTGCGTTTTCGTTATATAGCAAAGCCTCATTGAAAGAAGCGAGCATAGATTCGCGAGATGCGTTGTATGAATCGTCTAATATGCGTATTCTTCCGATTTGCATAAGCTTTGCGCGCGTTTTAGCGAGGTCTGTCACGGAAAGAGCCTTCTTAAGCTCCTTCTCTTCAAATCCGAGATAACAAAGCGCGCATGAGGCGGCAGAGATAAGCTTTAATATATGCTCTCCGACAAGGCTCGTTTTTGCGCCGTTTACAATGATGCCGTTACAGAAGAGGGCGTATATACTTCCGTTTTTATTGATTTCTATCGGATTTATAAAGGAGTCGGCTTTCTTATCCGTGATTGAAAAGGTTCTTTTGTTTTCGATATCTTCGAGAAGAGGCTCGTCGTGCGGTACGATGCATACCTTGGTTGTTGATCGGTTTATTATCTCAAGCTTTGCACGTGCGATAGCCTCTCTGCTTCCAAGATTTCCGATATGCGCTGAGCCTATATTCGTTATGATTGCGACATCAGGTGAAAGAAGATCTGATATTGTCCGAAGCTCGCCCTTGTGATTCATTCCTGCCTCTGCGACCAATATTTCGCATTCCGGCGGCGCTGTGAGAATCGTTATGCAAACGCCGAGCAGATTGTTAAAGTTTTCGTACGTTGCGTGAACCTTTTTCGATGCGGATAGCATTTCCCTTAAAATATTCTTGGTCGTAGTTTTGCCGACGCTTCCCGTTATCGCGATCGTGTGCTTTAGCTTAAGTATTCTTTCTTTATAATTTTTAGCGATCATCCCGATGGCTTCCATTCCGTCCGGGGAATATACGTCGGCGTATTTAACATCGTTTGATATTACGAATGCACCTCGCATCTTCGCTTGCTCGGAGTATTTATTGCCGTCGTCGCTTATGCCTTTAATTCCGATGAACACGCTATCGCACGTTGCTTCACCGGAATTCGTTACTATGCGCTTTATAAGTCGGACATCGCTTATATCGGCGCATAAAGGAGAGAGCAATTCTTTTACGCCAATCTTATCCGAAAGCTCGATTATCATAGCTTTTCTCCATTCCTTTTAGCGATAGCCTTTTTTACTATCTCTCTTTCGTCGAAGGTTGAATATCCATTTTCGTCGATATTATATCTTTCGTGACCCTTGCCGATTATGGCTATAAGATCTCCGTCCTTGGCGCTCAGTATTGCATGCTCTATTGCAGCGGCGCGAGAGGTAATAACTATTCTTTTGTTCGTGCTTTTAAATCCTTTCAATATATCTGCGATGATATTCTCAAGAGGCTCGTTTCTTGAATTATCAGCGGTCACTATAACGGAATCGGAATATTTTTCGGCGACTGCCGCCATTTTTGGACGCTTATATCTGTCTCTGTTTCCTCCGCATCCGAACACCGTAAGTAATCTCTGCTCTGTATTTTTATACGAAATAATTGTTTTTAGTACATTTTCAAGAGCGGTATGTGTATGAGCATAATCAATTATAACGGTAATTTTATTGCTTATTATTTCGAGTCTTCCGTCGATATATTCTATGCCTGAGATTGCCTTCGATGCGAAGATTTCATCTATTCCAAGAAGGCCTGTCGCGCATATTGCAAGAACTGCGTTATACACGTTGTAGCGCCCTCCAAGCTTAAGGATAACATCGGTTTTCTTTCCGGCTGAGAGGTATTTAAACTCGGTTTTCATAAGTGAAATCTCTTTTATCTCCTCTGCCATAGCGTCGGCTGAGGTGTTGGCTGAAAAAGATATTCTATTCTCGATCATTGACTCGTATGCAAGTCGTCCGTAAGGGTCATCCAGATTGAATATTCCGTATTTCGTTTTAGAAAATAACTTTAATTTCGTCTTGAAATATTCGTCCATATTCTTGTGAAAATCAAGATGCTCCGGTGAAAGATTTGTGAAGATCGAGATCTCAAAAAATATCGGCGCTACCTTGTTATAATACAGTGCGTGGCTGGAAACCTCCATAACTATTATTTTACATTCAGCTTCCTCCATACGCTTTATTGATCTATATAGAATATCCGGATCAGGCGTTGTCATTGAATAATTATCGTCGGTTATTCTTTCCTCGTTGATCAATATTTTGCCCGTGCCGATAAATCCCGCATTGATTGATCTTTTTCGAAGTATGTGATGAATCATAGTTGCGGTCGTCGTTTTGCCATTTGTTCCGGTCACGGCACAGAACTTAAGTCGATCGTAATTAATGTTATAGAACCTTGAATATATAAAGGGTAAGAGGTCTCTCGTGCTTTTGCATCTCAGTATTTTTATTCTGTCCGATGAAATTTTTAATTCGTTATCTGCGAGAATAACGATGGGGGATTTTGCCATAACGTAATCCGCTATTCTTTCAACGTTAAAGAATTCGCTCTGCAGGAAGACGAAGAGCGAGCTATGCGTAATTTCATTCGGCTTCGTCGTTACGATTTCAATATCCCAGATGCTCAGATCCTCTTCGTTAGTTAATTCATTTTCATATATCAGTTTATCAAGCTTCATTTTCAATCCTCAAAATCGTTTTCGGAAATTTCGAGTGTTATCGTATAACCACGTTCCACTCTTGCATTAAGCGGAAGAGATTGGCTTACAACGTATCCTCCGCTCCCGCCGCATATCACAACGTTAAGACCGCTTTCAATTGCGGCTTCTACCGCAGAGCTGAGCTCCATTCCTATAAGGCTCGGGACGCTTACAAGCTCATCCTCGTCCGAGGTGTATAAGATTATCTTAGAGCCTCGGGAGGTTATAATATCGTTTGCTCTCGGTGTTTGTCGTAAAACCGTCTCTTCTGAGCCGACTATCTCGTAATCGAATCCTTCGGATTTTAGTTTTTTTACTGCTTCAGTGATGCTGAGACCTACGCAATCAGGTACGGGTTGATTGATCTTTTCTGCAGTTGATTCATATTCAAGATAGGGAAGAACGCTTGAAAGAAGCTTTGAAACGTATGGCGCGGCAACGACGCTTCCGTATTTTACCTGTGATGTCGGTTCGTCAACCACTATAATTACCGCAATTCCGCTTTCATCGGACGGAGCAAACGCTACCGTAGAAGAAATTCTGAGATAAGAATTTCCGTTTTCGTCAAGAATATCGAATTTTTGAGACGTTCCGGTTTTTGCGGCGACCTTATAACCGTCAACGTATGCGTTTTTTGCTCCGCCTTCACCGCTAACACCTTTTTCAAGAACGTCCGCTACCGCTGAAGCGATATCCTCGCTGACGACCCTTCCGCGCGACTTCGTCTCATGCTCGGAGATAATATTTCCGTTCGAATCGATTATTTTGTCCACGATATATGGAGTTACAAGCTCTCCGCCGTTAGCTATTGCCGCAATTGCGGTAAGGTGGTTTATAACGGTAACCTTAAAGCGCTGACCGAATGATATCGTTGCAAGCTCGGTTTTGCCGATGCTTTCTTTTTCGTGAAAGATCGTTGACGCCTCGCTGGGGAGATCTATTCCGCTTTTTTCGAAATAACCGAATTTTTCAACGTATTCGTAAAATCTATCGCTTCCGATCCGTTCGGCGATCTGCATCATAGTCGGGTTGCAGGACATCTGTAATCCGTAAGCCAGAGTAAATCCCGAGCCGTGTCCCGTAACCTTATGGCATTTTATATGCCATCCTCCGACCGTATAAAATCCAGCGCAGGAAAACGTGTCGTCAAGCTTTGCCGCATTCGTTGATAAAGCGGTTGCCACGGTTACGATCTTGAAAGTAGATCCCGGCTCGTAGGCTTCGCTTACGGCTTTGTTGGACCACATCTCGGCGAGTAATTCTTTTTTATATCTCGTGAACTCATCACTTCCTTCGATATATCCCGATGAATAAAGCTTTTTATTATAAAAGTCGCTTAAAGCATAAGGATCGTTCGGGTCAAACGGGGCAGTGGTCGCCATTGCAAGTATTGCTCCCGTTGCGGTGTTCATAACGATACCCGTCGCACGGTTTTCTACGGAATGGTTTAAAACTATGCTTTCAAGCTGACCTTCAAGCTCGCGCTGGATATATGGGTCAATAGTGGTTACAAGACTGTATCCGTTGGTCGGAAGAACGTAATCGGAATATTCCGTATCAAGTGCGTTTCCGTTGGCGTCCTTTGAATAAAGATAATAACCGTCCTTACCCTTAAGCACGCTTTCGTAATAATATTCAATTCCGTACAGCCCTTGATTATCGCTCCCGGTGAATCCAAGAACGTGCGCCGCAAGCGTCCCCTCGGGATAATATCTTGAGCTTTGCGCTTCTGTGAATACGAGCTTTTCGAGCTTGTTCTTGCGTATGAATTCAAGCGCTTTCGTGTACTCATCCTTCGTTGCCGCCTTTTGGATGGTTACGTCAAGCTGATTCGTTCCGATTATTTTATTATATATTGTTTGCGAGGTCATTCCCAGTATACGCGATAATCCGTCGGATATAAGATTTGAGTATTTCGTTCCGCTTTCTTTTTCCGCTTTTTTAATATCCTTCGTTGAAATAAATATTCTCCATACGGTATTCGTTGCCGCGAGCAGATTCATTTCGGAATCGTATATATTTCCGCGCTCGGCGCGCAATGCGGAGGTAGTCGTTATCTGATTGGTCACCTTTTCGGTATAGTAACCGTATCCGAGTATCTGGAGCGAAAATAGATTGATAAGAAGAAATGAAGCAAAGATGAGAAGAGCAACGGAGGATATAAGCATCCTCCTTCTTGTAAAAACTAAACTATTCCGACAAAAGATCCTCACGGCAAAACCTCGCAAATAAAAAAAGATATAGCAAAAGCATACGCTATCGCTATATCTTATTTTTTATAATATTAAATTATGAGGATTTTTTGCTTATTCGCTAATTTCTGCGTCTTCTGTCTCGGTGATTACGGTTTCGGGGATCTCAGCAGTTGCGGAAAGAGAGTTGGTTGCTCCGCGAAGAGCTACGATTCCGTAGGAAACGATAAGCGTGCATGCTATAACTGCAGAGAGCATTGCCGCAAGAGATGTGCGAAGAGGGAATCTTCTGATGGTCTTGTCCTTTGCGGGAGCGGATTTGAGAGTAAGCTTGTCGTTTACATATTTAAAGAAGGAAGAAACGATAACGTCGCTCGACGACTTGCTTCTTACGGCAGGGAGGTTCGACGCTTCGCTCTTCTGATCAGCTCTCATACGCATATAGTTTCCGAGAGAGTATTCACGATTATCGTTAACGACGATATAATTATTCTTCATTTTATTATAAAGGTCTTCATATACGTTGATTGCTTTCATTTTTCATTCTCCTTAAATTTTTTCCGCTATGCGAAGCTTTGCGCTTCTTGAACGCGGGTTTATATTTAATTCCTCAGTGGAGGGAAGTATCGGTTTTTTGGTTACGTCCTTTATGATCGGCTTGTTGCCGCACACGCATACCGGAAAGTCTCTGGGGCAGGTGCATCCGGACGAAAGTGATCTGTATGTTTGCTTAACTATCCTATCCTCGAGTGAGTGGAAGGATATTATCGCGATCCTGCCGCTTGAAACAAGGTTCTTTGCCGCGGCTCTTATCGTTGGCTCTATTGCATCAAGCTCGCCGTTGACCTCAATGCGTATCGCCTGGAAGGTTCTTTTAGAGGGGTGGGGGCCGTCTATTCTTGCAGCCTTGGGAATTGCCGCCTTGATCGCCTCCGTAAGCTCGAAGGTGGTTTTGATAGGCGATTCTGCGCGGCGCTTGATTATCTCCGATGCAATTCTCGGAGCAAATTTTTCTTCTCCGTAGTCAAAGAGTATTCTTTTCAGATCAGCCTCGGAGTATTCGTTGACGATCTTGTAAGCGGTGATGGGGGAGTCTGTGTCCATTCTCATATCAAGATCGGCATCGTGCATATAGCTGAATCCGCGCTCGGGAGTATCGAATTGATGCGAGCTGCATCCCAGGTCGGCGAGAACGCCGCCGAGGTTGTCTATTTTAAGTTCTCGGATCACGTCATCCAGAACTGAGAAGTTGTCGTTTATAAAGGTTACCTTATCAAGGTGATCTTTTAATCTTTCGGTTGCCGCTTTGATTGCGTTTTTGTCGCGGTCGAAGCAGATGAGCCTCGAATTTTCTCCGAGTCTTTTAGCGATCTCAAGTGAGTGACCGCCGCCGCCCGCCGTGCAATCTATGTAGGTATATCCGTCTCTTATGTTGAGCGCCTCTATACATTCATAAAGCAGTACCGAAGTGTGGGAGAATTGGATATCCGACATGGTGTATTCCTTTCGGTTATTATTATAAACCGTACTGGCGCATTATCTCGCGCATTCTGTCATAGTCACGGTTCTGTTCGCGCTCATTCCAGATCTCTTCTGCCCAGACGCGAATCTGTCTTCCCGCGCCGACGAACGCAATGTTCTTTTCGATCTTGGCGTGCTTCATAAGTCTTTCATCAAGGATTATTCTGCCGCTTGCATCGGGAACACATTTCTGCGCCGCGCCGAGAATGAAATCGGGGAAGTCTTCTGCATCGGCTTCAGGAAGCTTCGAGATCTTCTCGACGTAGGCTTCCCAGTCCTCTGCTGTATAGATTGAGAGGTAAGCGTCAAGCTTTCTTGTGATATAGAACTCGTCGCCAAGCTCTTCACGGAACTTTGACGGGATGAATACGCGCTTCTTTGCATCGAGTGAATGATTGTAAGTTCCTACGAAAGACATATCGTTACCTCCTTTTTGCTTTTTTTGTGGTCTTGAATGCATCTTTGCGGGGAATTTGTGGTATTTTGCCCCACTTTGCTCCACTTGACTATTATTATAATACACTTTTATAGAAAAATCAATAGTTTTTTGAAAAAAATTCAAAAAAATTTAAAAATTTCTTTCATTAATATAAAAAAAGCAAAATGGGGCTTCCATTTTAACAAAATTTGTGGTAAAATATGATTAATAAGGCTATTTTTGTTTTGGGAGATAGGTAATGTCATTTTTCTCTAAGTTGTTTGGTCTTGATAAAAAGACTACGAGCTACGCGTTCCGTCTAGAACGTGCAAGATCGTTACATGGTCAGGCAGTCAAATACGTAACCGAGCATATCAATGATAACGAGGACGTCGTCGGAAGAGGCGGTTCGCTTTGCCTGCACGGTGAGGATTTTATCGTTGACTCTTCGGGGGAGCGTTTATTCTCCTGTAACGTTCGCGATCTTGAGGCGAGCAATCTTATGAGCGGTGACGGTGTAGTAATAAAAGGCCCGGATTCTTTACACGGCGGTGTGATGAGAACTATTACGGTGCATTTCGTTTACTACAGAAAGTGATCAAGATTTCGTCTGACCCAAACTTAATTTTAAGAGGTATTTATGAAGGAGCGTGTTACTGCGCTGATTCTTGCGGCGGGAAGCGGAAGCCGTATGAATCTTAATATAACGAAACAACAGATAAAGATCAGCGATGAGAGCGTTCTAAGGCGCTCCGTGCGTGCATTTCAGGAATGCCCGGACGTTGATTCGATAATTATCGTTACAAGGGCTGATGAGATCGATTTTGCGCGCTCTGAGGCTTCTGAAATGTCGAAGGTATCTATGATAACCGTAGGCGGAAAAACGCGCGCTTTATCGGCGTATCGCGGATTTTTGGCAATTGGTGAGGGGTGTGATATAGTCGCTATTCACGACGCCGCACGTTGCCTCGTGACGCCCGATATGATAAGCGCCGTGCTGAACGATGCTGCAACCTACGGAGCGGCTACTGCGTCGTCGCTCGTAACCGATACGATAAAATCCGTTGATTCCACGGCGAAGATTATGGGGACTATCCCGCGTTCAAGCTTGCGTGCCGTGCAGACTCCCCAGGCGTTCAGGACGGATATATATAAAAAAGCGGTTGAGTCGGCAGATCTTAGCGATCCGTCGCTGACGGATGACAATATGCTCGTTGAGCGAATCGGATATTCGGTTCATTGCACGGATACGGGCAAGTACAATATAAAGATAACCACCCCTGATGATCTTTTATACGTAAATTATATTTTGAATGGAGAATACGATGGTTGATTACAGGATCGGTCACGGATATGACGTGCATAAGCTTGTCGAGGGTAGACGCCTTGTGATCGGCGGCGTTGAAATACCTCACGCGCTCGGGCTTCTCGGTCATTCGGATGCGGACGTGCTCGTTCACGCGATAATGGATGCTATAATCGGAGCGCTCGGACTCGGAGATATCGGTAAGCATTTCCCCGATAATTCGGCTGAATTTAAGGATATAAGCAGTATGAAGCTCCTTGAGTCTGTAAAATCGCTTATGGATGAGAAAAACGCCGAGATCGTAAATATAGATTCGACTCTCGTTCTTCAAAAGCCTAAGGTTGCTCCTTATATTGAGAAAATGCGTGAAAACGTTGCAAGCATCCTCGGTATAACGGCGGACGTTGTTAACGTAAAAGCTACGACCGAGGAGCGCCTCGGCTTTACAGGAAGGGAAGAGGGCGCTGCGGCGCACGCAGTCGTGCTTCTCAAAATAAAAAAATAAGGTACCCTACTTAAGTAAGGTACCAATCAAAGACGCCGTAGTATAACGAAATGAAGTATACATCCTTGTTGTTGAATTTCTACGTTATAACGCGCGTCGAGGTTTTTGCCTCTATATTAATTTATGTTAATTAATAATTACTGCTACATATATAGCAAATGAAAGGAATCGAAAAATGATTAAAATTTCTCCCTCAGCGCTTGCATGCGACCTCTCGAATATGGGTAGTGAGCTTCTTGAAATCTCAAAAGCAGGCGCAGATATGATTCACCTTGACGTTATGGACGGTGTGTTCGTTCCGAATAGCTCGTTCGGACTTGCGGTGCTTGAAGCACTCAGAAAAAAATCAGATATGTTCTTCGACGTTCATCTTATGATAACCAAGCCCGAAAAGTATATCGAAAGATATATCACCGAGTGCGGCGCAGACCTTATAACCTTCCATCTTGAAGCAACCGACGTTCCTGACGAGTGCCTTGCGATGATCAAAAAGCACGGCAAAAAGGCGGCGGTTTCTATCAAGCCCAAAACTCCCGTTGAGGCGGTTTATCCCTATCTTGACAGATGCGATATGGTTCTTATAATGACGGTTGAGCCCGGATTTGGAGGTCAGTCGTTTATGCCCGATATGCTCGAAAAGGTTTCCGCTCTTCGTGCTGAAATCAATAAGCGCGGTCTCGATATCGATATTCAGGTTGACGGTGGTATCAATGCTTCGACAGCTAAGCTCGCAACCGAAGCGGGCGCAAACGTTCTCGTTGCGGGAAGTGCCGTTTTTAAGGCTTCCGACAGACGCGCAGCTATCGAGGCTCTTCGATAAAATACAAAAAAACGAGGTGTTGTTCACCTCGTTTTTTTGTTTGTCTGCCGTAATTTAATTATCGAAATCCATTATTTTTTGTCCGTTTATTTGCGCACCTGATGATGCGGGTGAAAACGGAATTCCAAGGTGATCGTATGCAAGCTTGGTTACGCATCTGCCCCTCGGAGTTCTCGCAAGAAATCCGATCTGCATAAGGTATGGCTCGTATACATCCTCGATGGTTATCGCTTCCTCACCAATGGTTGCGGCAAGGGTGTCGAGTCCGACAGGCCCGCCGGAATAGTATTTGATTATCGCCTCAAGCATTCTTCTGTCCACGTTGTCAAGACCAAGCTCGTCTATCTCAAGTGCGTTAAGCGCCATCTCTGCAAGCTCGGGGGTTATAATTCCGTTACCCTTGACAAGTGCAAAGTCGCGGACTCGCTTTAAAAGTCTGTTTGCAATACGGGGAGTGCCTCTTGAGCGAGAAGCGATGCTCATTGCACCATCGTCGGTAATCTGTATCTCAAGTATATCTGCGGATCTTCGAACTATTTTTGCAAGCTCCTCGGGTGTGTAAAGCTCAAGCTTAAGTAATACTCCAAATCTGTCGCGAAGGGGAGTTGTTAGCTGACCCGCCCTCGTCGTTGCACCAATAAGAGTAAATTTGGGGATGGGAAGTCTTAACGATCTTGCGCTAGGTCCTTTTCCGATGATTATATCGAGTGAATAATCCTCCATCGCGGGATAGAGTATTTCCTCTACCGCTCTTGAAAGTCTGTGAATCTCATCGATGAAAAGCACGTCGCCCTCGGCAAGGTTGGTGAGTATTGCCGCAAGGTCGCCGGCTTTTTCTATCGCAGGGCCTGAGGTAGTGCGGAGGTTGACGCCCATTTCATTCGCGATTATTGCCGAAAGGGTAGTTTTACCGAGACCGGGAGGGCCGTAAAGCAAAACGTGATCAAGCGCCTCGCCGCGAAGCTTTGCACTCTCTATGTACACCTTGAGGTTCGATTTAGCCTTTTCCTGACCGACGTATTCGTCAAGCGTTTTGGGGCGAAGCGAGTTTTCAACGTCTGCGTCCTGCGTGGCGTTATATTCGGTTGATATTATTCTGTTTTCAAAGTCGAATTCATCTGATTTTTCTATCATTACAGGTCTCCTTTATTAACCGCGCGCAAGCTTTTTCAAGGCGTTCTTAATAATTTCGCCAGAGTCCATATTCGCAACGTTCAATCCCTTGATAGCGGAAAGTACTGATGATTTGTCATATCCAAGCACCATAAGTGCCTCGGTAGCCTCGGAAAGTGCGGAATTTTGTGACGGGGA
>JAZLEH010000089.1:0-6582 GCA_045615165.1 Eubacteriales bacterium
CGAAAGCGCGTACATATCCGGCTTAACCTTCTTCTTTGTCATAGAGTAGATGAGAAGAGGAAGGGTCTGGAAATCAGGGGGGGCGATGAAATATGAAATAACAAAATCGTCAAGAGAAAGCGTGAACGCCATAACCGCACCCGAAAGCACGGCGGGCATAATATTCGGTAGCTTGACCTTAAGGAATGCCTGAATGGGAGTACAACCAAGATCGAGTGCCGCCTCGGAAAGAGAGTCGCCGAGCTCAGTGATTCTCGGAAGTATAGAAAGAATAACGTAGGGGAGACAGAAAGTCGTGTGCGATATAAGCATCGCCGCAAATCCTATCTCGCTGTAATCACCTATCTTAAAGACGGTCATCACTACCGCAAAGAAGAGCATCATTGACATACCGGTTACGATATCGGGGTTCATCATCGGGATATTCGTAACGGATGTGATCGTGGATTTTGCGATTTTGTTCTTTAACTTGTATATTCCCTCTGCCGCGGCAGTACCGATAATCGTTGCCAATAGAGAAGAGAGTATAGCAAGAATGAGTGTGTTTCTTAAAGCAGTGAACGCATCGGGTGATGCAAAGAGCTCGGCATACCATTTAAAATCAAATCCGGTAAAGGTCGATGTGCTCTCCGAGGCGTTGAATGAGAAGAGAATAAGCGTGAGAATAGGGATATATAGTATCGCGAAAACGATACAAAGGTAAATTCTGGAGCTATATTTCATACTACTATACCTCCATCCTCATCGGAGAATTTATTCATTACCGTAATGGAAATAAGAATAAGTATCATCATAACGAGCGATATAGCCGCGCCGACATTAAGCGCGCCGGTAACGAACTGACGCTCGATCGTGTCGCCGATGACCTCAAACGTTCCGCCACCGAGCTTCTGTGAAATATAGAAGGTGCTGATCGAGGGAACGAGAACCATGGTAACTCCGGAGATTATTCCCGACATAGAAAGAGGGAGAATTACCTTAAACAAGGTTTGCACGGGGGTGCAACCAAGGTCGTTTGCCGCCTCCCACATGTGCTTATCGATCTTTGACACGCAGGTGTAGATCGGGAGCACCATATACGGAAGGAAATCGTAAACCATACCGAATACTACCGCGCCCTTTGTGCCGACGAATTTGATTATGGGCTCGTCAACGTCAAGTGCGTTCATAAGAAGGGTGTTTACAATGCCGCCGTTATCAAGGAGCGCCATTATCGAGTAGGTTCTAATAAGAAGGTTTGTCCACATTGGGAGCATCAGAAGCATAATAAAGAGCTTCTGATTTTTCGGCTTTGCCTTCGAGATGAAGTATGCGAGGGGGTAGCCGATCAAAAGACAGATCGCTGTTGCGATTATCGCAAGCTCAAGCGACAGACCGAATATCGGAGCATAGTCGGCGAGCGAGGCAATATTTCCAAGGTCAAAATGACCGTCTGCGTCGGTGAATGCGTAATAAACGACCATAATCAACGGCAGAACGATGAAAAGAATTGCCCAGAAAACGTGAGGCGCGGCGGAAATCGAGCGCATCAGTGAATTTTTCTTTTTCATTTTTCAACCGGAAGGGATAAGATCCCTACTGCTTTCATTAAGAGTTAGAATTCCTCAGCCGCGTCGGCATCGGAGAGCTGATCGATCTCATCGGAGAAGGAAGAATAGTCACCAAACATACCCGAGTATTTCGACTTTTTCATTATATGAATGGCGTCGGGCTCGATGAAGAGGCCGATCTTCGCTTCGGGGGCTACGTAGTCGGTGGACTGGATCATCCACTTGAAGCCCTTGATATCAACGATTATCTCGTAGTGAACGCCCTTGAAGGTAACGCTCGTGACGCTTCCCGTGAGCATACCCTTTTCGGGGGAGACTACGTCAACGTCCTCGGGTCTGATTACGACGTCGACGGGCTCGTTCTTATCAAAGCCGCCGTCAACGCAATCGAATACGTGACCTGCGAGGCGAACCTTTTTATCCTCAAGCATAATTCCGTCGATGATATTACTCTCACCGATGAAGTCTGCAACGAAAGCGTTTTTAGGTTCGTTATAAATATCGGTAGGAGTGCCGATCTGCTGAATTTCACCGTCTGCCATAACGACGATGGTGTCAGACATAGAGAGCGCCTCCTCCTGGTCGTGCGTTACGTAGATGAAGGTGATACCGATAGCCTGCTGGATCGTTTTAAGCTCGTTCTGCATATCCTTGCGAAGCTTAAGGTCGAGAGCGCCGAGAGGCTCGTCGAGAAGAAGAACCTTCGGGTGGGAGATAAGCGCTCTTGCGATCGCGACTCTCTGCTGCTGACCGCCGGAAAGCGTGCTGACGCTCTTATTCTCAAATCCGACGAGTGCAACCATCTTAAGCATTTCGGTAACGCGCGCTTCTATTTCGTCTTCCTTAACCTTCTTCAAGCGGAGGGGGAAGGCAATATTTTCATAAACATTAAGGTGAGGGAAAAGGGCATACTTCTGGAATACCGTGTTTATATGCCTTTTGTATGCGGGGACGTTACTTATTTCAACCCCGTCAAAGTAAAGCTGACCTTCGTCAGCAGTCTCGAATCCGCCGATGATACGAAGAGTGGTCGTTTTTCCGCAGCCGGAAGGGCCGAGGAAGGTGATAAACTCTCCGTCACGTATGTAAAGATTCATAGAGTCGATGACCTTCTCGCCATCGTACGACTTGGAAATTCCTTTCAACTCAATGAGTTTTGACATCTCTAAAATCTCTGTTCCTTCCTTTAAAGATTTATACAAATGAAATTATAGCAAAAAGATATTGTATTTGCAATAGTTTTTTCGATATTTTTTTTAAAATTTTCCGTATTTATCCGCGATTAGACGAATTTAAACGCGATTAACCCGACATTCAAAATGAAAAAACTCTTAAAAACTCGTAAATGCTCATTAATTCTCTTAAATGCTCTCATTTTGTGGTTTTGAGCCGTTTGCCTGTCAAAGACAGTAAAACGAAGAAGAAAATGGTAAAAATCCAATATCCTTCGCCGATTTTCAAAAGAAAATAAAGAGAGAGAAGGCATAATGCCGACGCAAGTGCGACCGAAACCCAATAGAGGCAGGAGTCGACGAGATACGGAGAGCGGGATTTCATCATAAGCAACGAGCGGATCATACGGTATCCGTCGTAGCCCTCTATCGGCAGAAGGTTGGTTGTAGCGGTGGCTAGATTTATTGCACCGAATGCGCGGATATATTCAATGAACGGAGTCGAGCCCCTTGTGATGAGACACACCGTTCCGAGGAGGATGTTTATAAGCGGGCCGCACGACGCTGAGAACAGCTCCTCAGGGTACGATAGGTTATCTGTTCTCAGCCTTATTCCGAAGAGATGCCCCTCCATTTTTCGCGCCTTCTCGCGATCGATGAGAAAAAGGGCGGCAAGGTGAGCCGCCTCGTGAATAATCGCGGCGATAATTGTCAGCACGGCGGCGTAGGTAAGGTCAAAGCCGAACATAAGAAGACCGCCGAGTACGATCGGCAGGATTTTTTCAAGAGTTGTGAGCGCTCGTAACATATTTACCTCAAAATCTTAAATTCAAGGGGTAATAATCTTGACAAAAAAATGTAACTATGTTAAAATATAATGTAAAAATAAATTTGCAATATAAAATATTGGAGGGGCAAATGGCTGAGAAAACCGTGAAAAAAGCGGCGTATGACGATCAAAGCATAAAAAGCCTGAAGGGCGCGGACCGCGTTCGATTAAAGCCAGCCGTTATGTTTGGCTCGGACGATATAATCGGATGCCAGCATACCTTTATCGAAATTCTCGCCAATTCCGTTGACGAAGCGCGCGAGGGATACGGCGATAAAATAATCGTTAAGAAGTATCTCGACCTTTCGCTTGAGGTTGAGGATTTCGGTCGAGGCGTTCCGCTCGGATATAACGAGAAGGAAAAGCGCTGGAACTGGGAGCTTGTATTCTGCGAGCTTTACGCCGGCGGTAAGTACGATAATAACGACGGTGATGCGGCGTACGAGTATTCACTCGGAACGAACGGTCTCGGTGCGACTGCAACGCAGTATGCATCAGAGTATATGAGCGTTAAGTCGTATAACGGAAAAACGGTGTCCGAGATGAATTTCAAGGCGGGATCACCGAAAGGAAAGCTTTCCGTAAACGATATAGAGATAAAGCCCGGTGCAAAGCGACAGGGTACTATTATAAAGTGGAGACCCGACCTTAAGGTATTCAAGGAGATCGATATCTCTGCGGATTACCTTGCGGAGACCCTCAGAAGGCAGGCGTTTATCAACGGCGGTATTAGATTCGTTCTTGAGGTTGAGAAGACGCCCGGTAAATTCGAGAAGACCGATTTCTTCTATGAAAACGGCGTTGTTGATTATATCAACGAGGTTACGGAGAATATAACCATATCATCTCCCACCCTTTGGAAGATAGAGACCAAGGGTAGAGACAGAGAGGACCTTCCCGACTATAAATTCAAGGCAGAGATCGCTTTCTGCTTTGCACAGAGCGGAGTTGCGGAGTATTATCACAACGCATCCTATCTTGAATACGGAGGCTCGCCCGATAAGGCGGTAAGAAACGCCTTCTCCTATTCTATCGATAAATTTATCAAGAACCAGAATAAGTATACGAAGAACGAGCAGAAAATATCATTCCAGGATATAGAGGACAACCTCGTTATCATTATCAACTCGGCATCCTCGCATACTTCTTATGAAAACCAGACCAAAAAGTCGATAAACAACGCGTTTATCGCAAAGGCTCTTACGGAGTTTCTTAAAACGAATCTTGAAATATACCTCACAGAAAATCACGCCGCGGCAAACGCGATCATTAATCAGATACTCGTTAATAAGCGCGCAAGAGAATCCGCAGAGAAGACCAAGATCGATATCAAGAAGAAGCTCACCGGTACGATGGACGTTTCAAGCAGGGTAGAAAAGTTCGTCCCCTGTCATTCAAAGGATCCGTCGATAAGAGAGGTATATATAGTTGAGGGAGATTCCGCAATGTCAAGCTGTAAGCTTGCAAGAAGCGCGGAGTTCCAGGCTATCATGCCCGTCAGAGGAAAGACCCTCAACTGTATGAAAAGCTCGTACGACAAGATCTTTGCGAGCGATATAATCGTCGACCTTCTGAAGGTTATCGGATGTGGCGTTGAGATCAAGACCTCAAAGAAGAGCGATCTTGCGACCTTTGACTACAATCTTCTCAAATGGAACAAGATAATAATCTGTACCGATGCCGATGAGGACGGATTCCAGATAAGAACGCTTCTTCTTACTATGTTCTATCGTTTGCTTCCGACACTTATCGAAAAGGGCAAGATATTTATTGCCGAGTCGCCCCTCTTTGAAATAAATTCGGGCAACGAGACCTTCTTCGCTTACAACGAGCAGGAAAAGGCAGACATACTCGCAAAGCTTGGAAACAAAAAATACACGCTTCAGCGCTCCAAGGGTCTCGGTGAGAACAACGCGGATATGATGAAGCTTACGACGATGTCTCCTCAGACGCGCCGTCTTATTGCGGTAACGCCTGCGGATGCGGAAGAAACGGCGAAGATGTTTGACGTTCTTCTCGGTGATGCTCTTGCGGAGCGTAAAAAGTTTATTACGGAATTCGGACATCTTTATATTAAAGATGCAGATATTTAATTTTATTTTTGAAAGGCTGAAAAAATGGCAAATCTTAAGAAATCATCTAAATTTAACGGTGTTGAAGGTCCTCTTCTCACAATAGTTATGGACGGAGTAGGAATCGCTCCCGATAACGGCGCAAATGCGATCGCCGCAGCTCATACCCCCACTCTTGACCGCATTATGAAGGAATATCCCACTCTTGCTATCAAGGCGCACGGTACTGCAGTAGGTCTTCCCGGAGACGACGATATGGGTAACTCCGAGGTTGGACACAACGCTCTCGGCTCGGGACAGGTATTCGCACAGGGCGCAAAGCTCGTTTCCCAGTCTATCGAAACCGGCAAGATATTCGCATCCGACACATGGCGCGAGCTTATTGCAGGTGTTAAGAATAATAATTCGACTCTTCACTTTATGGGTCTTTTCTCCGACGGAAACGTACACTCTCACATCGATCACCTCAAGGCACTTATCGAGGCGGCTAAGGGTGATGGAGTAAAGAAGGTAAGAATCCACATCCTTCTTGACGGTCGTGACGTTGGCGAGACCAGCGCGCTTGATTACGTTTGCCCCTTCGAGGAATATATCGCGGCTCTTCGCGGTGCTGATTTCGATATCGCTATCGCATCGGGCGGCGGAAGAATGCAGATCACTATGGACAGATACGAGGCAAACTGGGCGATGGTTGAAGCAGGCTGGAAGACTCACGTTCTCGGTGAGGGAAGACAGTTTGCATCCGCTGAGGAGGCTATCACCACCTACAGAAACGAGACCAAGGTTATTGACCAGGATCTTCCTCCCTTCGTAATCGCGAAGGACGGCGCACCCGTAGGAACTATCGAGGATGGCGACAGCGTTATCTTCTTCAACTTCCGCGGTGACAGATCAATCGAGATCTCAAAGGCATTTGAGAGCGGCGCTGATTTTGATAAATTTGACAGAAAGAGAGTTCC
>JAZLEH010000090.1:0-2932 GCA_045615165.1 Eubacteriales bacterium
TCGTTTACGATCTTAAAACGTCTGAGGAGCGCTTTTATATGAAGCAAAAATTCATCTGGGTCGATGGGCTTAGACATATAGTCGTCAATACCCGCGAGGAATCCGCGCTTTCTGTCATTCGGGAGTTGCTTTGCGGAGACCATAAGTATAGGGAGGTCGGCGTTAAATTCGCGGATCATCTCGGTCAACTCGTAGCCGTTGACACCGGGCATCATTATATCGATGACCGCGAGGTCAATATGCTCTTTATCGAGGACCGCGAGAGCTGCGCTTGCGGACTCGGCAGTGTAGACGTTATAGCCGTTCGTCGTGAGAATTTCATTCATAACGTAACGGATGTTTTTATCATCGTCAACGACGAGTATATGGAACATAACGCTTCTCCTTTCAAATATACTTCCTTTATTTTAGCACATTATATTTAATATGTCAATTATTTAGTAAAAACAATTTAAAGTCTTTTAAAAAGTTTATTTTCAGTTAATTTATCGGTGCTAGAATAGAGAAAAATAACACTTTAAGGGAACGAATTATGAAATATTTTTTGTATAATCCGATATCCGGACACGGAAAAAGTAGAGAAATAGCGGAAAATATGCAATCCGGACTTGAAGAAAAAGCTGTTATGGTCGATATGACCGCGGTTGATTACAGTCAACTCTTTTCGACTCTTGAGAATAATGACGTTATAACTATTTTTGGCGGCGACGGAACGCTCAACCGTTTCATCAACGATACCGCGGAGTTATCCTTTGACGGAAAGGTGGAATACGTTCCCGCAGGAACGGGAAATGATTTCTATTCCGACGTCGTAACCGAAAAATCGGACAAGCCGATAGATATTACCGATCATATCAAGGGGCTTCCGACGGTTACGGTAAACGGCAAGGTACATAAATTTATAAATGGCGTTGGATACGGTATAGACGGATATTGCTGTGAGGTCGGCGACGAAATGCACAGACAGGGCAAAGTGCCTAACTATACTTCGATTGCTATCAAAGGTCTTCTTTTCCACTTTAAGCCGAGAAATGCGGTCGTTACCGTGGACGGCGAAGAGCGCGCGTATAAGAAGGTCTGGATAGCTCCCACAATGTACGGTCGTCGTTACGGCGGAGGTATGATCCCCACGCCAGATCAGAAAAGAGGCGGGGCTGATAAAAAGCTTTCACTTATGATATTCCACGGCTCATCAAAGCTTAAGACGCTTATGATATTCCCCTCAATATTCAAGGGCGAACACGTGAAAAAAAAGAAATTCGTTGAGGTCATCGAGGGCAAAAATATTACCGTAAGATTCGATGCCCCCACCTCGCTTCAGATAGACGGAGAAACGATACTCGGCGTCAGCGAGTATTCGGCTTCCATATAACGAAAACAAGGCTAAGCGGTCGCTTAGCCTTGTTAATTTTTACTTATTTTTCGCTTTGTCGCGCATTCTGTATACGCGGGAGCGCTTTTTCTTAATATAGGTTGTGTAGACCGCGAGTGTAACGACTGCGGCAACGATGCTGATCGAAGCCACGTGAACCCAGGCCTCGGTTGAGTCGGCAAGCTTCAGGTTTTCCCAAAGAGTGTTTACTCTTGACTGAATTTCGGGAGTAAAGTTTTTATAGCAGGTCGTTCCGTACTTTTCGTTATATTCTGCGTTGATCTCCTTAGGATTTGTACCGTAAAGAATCTCGATTGCGTCCTCTCCCATATAGTCGATATAATCCTCGTTCGTTGAAACGAGAGTGTTGGGGGATGCGTAACCGATATACTTTGCGTTTTCAACCGCAGGCTCTTCGGAGAGCATAAAGTTGATATATTCCTTGGCTACCTCGGGGTTCTTGGAGCTCTTGGGAATGCACATCGCGTCAACGAAATAGTTAACTCCCTCGGTGGGATAATAGAAGAGAAGGGGAACTGCGCCGTCGGTCTCAGCCATCGTGATATAGTCGCCTGCAAAATAAGGAGCAATAGCCGCAGAACCGCCGGTCATAGTATCGAAGATCTCGTCGTTAACGTAGCCCTTAATGAGAGGCTTCTGGTCGATAAGAAGATCAAGCGCTTGATCCCATACATCAGGGTCGGTGGAGTTGATATCAAGACCCTTCCAATACATTGCCGTTGCAAATGCATCGCGGGGGTTGTTGAACTGAAGGATCTGTCCTTTGTACTTTTCGTTCCAGAGGAGTGACCAGGATTCGTCCTCAACGTCTTCGGGGTCAACCATTTCGGGATTGTATATAATTCCGATCATACCGTAGGTATAGGGAACGGAATAACGCTCATTTTCGTCGTAATACGGATTCTTGAAGGTGCTGTCGATATACTTATAATTGGGTATATCTTTTTTAACGTCAAATTCAAGGAGAAGATCCGATTCAATAAGCTTCTCGATCATATAATCAGAGGGGATGACAATGTCGTATGATACGGCACTGTTGTTTAGCTTTGAGAAGAGATCCTCATTCGTCGCGTAATTTGAATAGTTAACAACGACTTTTTTACCGTATTTTTCGTAATAGTAGTCCTCAAACATCTCGTTAACGTTTGCATATTCCGAGTCTGAGCCATCCGCCATATATTCACCCCAGTTATATACGTTGAGGTATATGGTGTCAGAAGAGCCGATCATTCCGTTGCCACCGAAAATTGAGCTGATGATAATTGCTACGACTGCTGCAACCGCTACTGCAGTAGTTGCAATGGTTGCGATGCGCTTTTTCTTTCTGCTCTCATTCTTCTTATCGCTCTTGAGGTTTGAGATAAGAAGAAGTATGAAGATAGTGACGATGATTATCGTCGAAAGCGCGTACATATCCGGCTTAACCTTCTTCTTTGTCATAGAGTAGATGAGAAGAGGAAGGGTCTGGAAATCAGGGGGGGCGATGAAATATGAAATAACAAAATCGTCAAGAGAAAGCGTGAACGCCATAACCGCACC
>JAZLEH010000091.1:0-5431 GCA_045615165.1 Eubacteriales bacterium
ATCACGGGTCAGCTCGGCTACGGCTTTGCATACGATGCAACTAAGGAGGACGGCGCACTGTTTTGCGGTGCGGGATTCAAAAACTCCGTAAAGGTAGAAAAAGAGTGCAAGTTTTATCCCCGCCCGATCAAAAAGCAGGAGCTAGCCCCCATCAAAAAAGGAATCGTTACGGCATCGGTGGATAAGAAACACCATCTCATCGACCTTTCCGAAGAGACGGTCGGACTCCTCGCATTTGCATTCAATACCGAAAACGCACAAAATATACGCATCGATTGGGGCGAGGATCTTCAGGGCGGCCACGTAAGAAGAATTATTGGAGAGAGAGATTTCAGCATTGATTACAAAGCAAAGGCTGGAAAAAACGAATACGTAAACTATATGCTCCGCTTCGGCGCAAGATTTATTGAAATATGGTCGGAAGAGCCGATAGAGCTTGAATACGCGGGTCTTATACCTCAGTATTATCCGACGGAGCTTAAGAGAGCTTCCCTCCTCTCCGAGCTTGACACGAGAATATACGAGCTTTGCCGCACGACTCTTAAGCTTTCGATGATGGAGCATTACGTTGACTGCCCCTGGCGCGAGCAGGCGCTTTACGCCTTTGATTCAAGGAATCAGATGCTTTCGGGCTATTACGCATTTGAGGGCGGAAACGCGGAATACGCAAGAGCGAACCTTAAGCTTATCAGCGAGGACGAGAGATACAACTCCCTCCTCTCTATCTGCTACCCCACGGGAAAGAAGCTTGCAATTCCCTCATTCTCTCTTCATTATTTCAAGGCGGTGTGGGAATATTACGAGCACACGAAGGATTCCTCACTTCTAAAAGAGGTTTATCCGAAGCTCTCAGCGATAGCAAAGACCTTTGTCGGAAACATTGAAAACGGGCTCGTTAACATATTTACGGGAGACGATCACTGGAGCTTCTACGACTGGTCGGACTACCTTGACGGCGACAGAAAAAATCCCCTGCCGAAAGCACCCGACGCGCTTATAAACTTCCTCTTTGCATCGGCGCTTCTCGCCTTCGAAAACATCTCAGCAGTTCTTGGTGAGAAATTCGCTTACGAGGGTCTGCGCGAGGAGATACTCAAAAACGCAAAGAGAGCGTTTTATAACGAAGATTCGGGACTTATCTCATTCCGCGAGGGAGACGAAAAATACACCGAGCTTGCGAACGCACTTGCGATCACCTCGGGGGCTGTCACGGGGGATGAAGCAAAGCGCATCTGCGAGGCTATAATTTCGGGCAAGACGACCGAATGCTCGCTCAGCGTTAAATGCTTCACCTACGATGCGCTTTACGCAACCGACGAAAAATATAAGGACTTTATCCTTGGTGAGATCCGCAGAAACTACGGTTTTATGCTTGACTCAGGCGCGACGAGCGCGTGGGAAACCATCAAGGGCGCTGAAGACTTTGGAAATGCGGGAAGCCTTTGCCACGGTTGGAGCGCGATTCCCGTCTATTATTATCACAAATTCGGTATGGTTGAATAATTTCAATAGAAAAAGCGAGAACTTTTCGGTTCTCGCTTTTCGTTATATTTTGATTTTGCCCGAGTCGATATCGTATATTATCCTTGCGATAGCATGCTCCTCATTCGATACGGTGACCATATCCGCCGCCGCCAAAGCCTCGGGGGATGCGTTTTTAACAGCGATTCCGATTCCTGCCGCCTTAAGCATTGCGACGTCGTTATTATAGTCTCCGACGGCGATCGTGCGCTCAGGGGATACTGAGAGTATTTCGGCAAGCTTCATAAGAACGCTTCCCTTGCTTATCCCCTTTGGGAGTATCTCGTAAAGCCTTTTTTCGGAGCGGATATATCCGAATTTCGAGGTTAGCGGGTGCGAATTAAGAACGGAGATGAGGCGTTGTATATCCTCTTCCTCATCCGATCCGAAAACGACCTTTGCAAGCTCGCCCGGAACGTCGTTATAGTGGCAACTGAGATTCGGAAGCCCCGTTTCCTGTCTGAAATGAACCATCGTTTCATTGTCTTTGTTAAAGTATATGGTGTCAAAGGTATTGACCTGTATGCCAACCCCGTCGACCTCCTTATCAACGGCGGCTACCATTTCAAGAGCGGATCTGTCAAGCGACTGAGTCCAGACGTATTTCATCGTTCTGTGGTCGAAGATTCCGCCGCCGTTAATGCATCCGAAAGGCGCGTTGGGATTGATCGCGTTATACATTTTCGAAACGAACGAGGGCATTCTTCCGGTAACGAAGGTGAAATATCCCCCCTCTGACTTAAAGTATTCGATCGCCTCGGTATTCTCACGCGAGATCGTTTTATCATCCCTCAAAAGAGTGCCGTCGAGGTCGGTGCAAATAAGTATTCCTTCAAATTTTTTCGTGCTTTTCATATTATATTCCAACATCGGAAAGACCAAATCTTTCGCCGAGAACCTCGACGAGTCTCTCCCTCTCCATATTTTCCTCGATATAGCGCAATTCCTGACCGACGAACACCTTATGGGTATTACCGTCAACCGTGATTCTTCCGTCGGGGGTCTTAAGCGAAATTATAAAGGATTTATTGAATTTTGACGAGGGGTGCTTTTCACAGTAATAGGAAGCCGCCTCAAAATCTATATCAAACTGCTTTTCCATAGTAAAGGAATAGCACTTATGCCATTCGCCCCCCTTTAATTCATAGAGCATCCAGCCAAATTCCGCATCCCTCTCAAAGCGATAGGATTCACCAAAGCTCGACTGTACCGTTCCCTCCTCAAGGCGCATCGGAATACGGGGCGCGGCTGAGCCGACTCCAACGTCGGCAATATAGGTAACACCGTCTATTTTAACGCCCGTTATTCTGTGCCTGCGCTCGGGAACTGTATCGCAGCCCCTCCAGAAGCGCGCAAAATAGCTCTCGGTATCGAATCCGATACCCGAAAGAAGCCTTTCAAAAAGGAGATTCAATTCAAAGCAGTATCCGCCCCTGTGGCGCTTTACGATCTTTTCATATATTTTATCCTCGTCAAGAGCGAGAGGCACTCCCTTGACAAGATCGATATTCTCATACGGCACGGAATATATATGTGAAAGCTGAAGCTTGCGCAAGAGATCAAAGGTGGGCGTTTTGTCAATTTTGGGTGAAAGTCCGATTCGTTCAAGATATTTTTCTACGTTCATAATTAACTCTTCTTCATCAGTCTGATATAAAATTCAGCGTTTTTCGTTATGGATTCAATGCTTATGCGCTCGTTATTGCCGTGTATAAGTGCCCTCTCCTCACGTGAAAGAGCGAGAGCCGAGAAGCGATAGACCTTATCCGATATTTCGCCGTAGTGGCGCGAATCGGAGCAAGCAAGCATAAGATACGGCGACACGACTGCATCGCCCCAGCACTCTCCGACAGCGCTCGAAAGGCGCGAATATCCCTCGGAATCAACGGCGGAGACCACGGACGGATTCATACCGTTAATTACGCTTATCTCAACGCGCTCGTCGTTTACTGCACGCACGATTCTCTCCTTGACGGTATCGACAGTCTCGCCGTGGATTATTCTGTGGTTTGAGACGAGGCTTGCCGTTGGGGGAATAACGTTCATTCCATCAGAGCCTTTCATTTTGGTAAAGGCATCGGTCGTTCTTACGAGTGCGGAAAGCTCACCGCGCGACTTTTTAGTGATCAAATTAAGTATCGGTGCAAAAAGCCAAAGATTTGCGAAAATAAGTCTGTAACCGAATCCGGAATGGCGCGCAAGCTTATCAAACATAAGCTTCGCGGGCTCGGTAATGCGGAATTTCGCGGGCTTTGACTCAACTTTAACGCAGGTTTTTGAAAGGATTCCGATCGGGGTTTCACGCGCGGGCGCTGAAGAATGACCGCCGCCGCCCTTGACGGTGTAGCTGATATTGAGCATTCCCTTCTCTGCGATTCCTATAAGAGCCGTCGGCTTATTAACACCCGGAAAAACACCCTCAACGACAGCGCCGCCCTCGTCAAGCACGAGCGAGGGGGTTATACCGCGCTCTTTAAAGAGCGAGACGATAGTCGGTGCGCCGTAGCCTCCGATCTCCTCATCCCCTGCGAATGCAAAATACATATCGTTTTCGGGAACGAAGCCTTCTTTTGCAAGGCTCTCCGCCGCAACGAGAATTCCGTTAAGGGTCACCTTTGTGTCTATCGTGCCTCTGCCCCACAAATATCCATCCTCATAAATCGCATCAAACGGGGGCTTCAGCCATCCTGAGTCATCAACGCTTACTACGTCGTAATGCGCCATAAATACGGTCGGTGAGGCTGCGCTTTTTCCGCGATAGCGTATTAAAATAGATCTGTCGGACGGTGTTTCGACCGTGGCTGCTTTAAAGAGTGACGGAAAGAGATTAGGCAAAAGAGCGGCAAAGTCGGAAAATTCGCCCGTATTCTCCATTGATTTATCGGTGGAGGAGACTGTTTTCTTCTTTATCATTTCGCGAAGAGTATAAAGCGCGAAATCGGAATCAACGGTGATCGGCTCGGATTCGGTTCTCCCATCCGCCTCCGGCTTAAACGAGAGCGCGCGAATTATGAGGATCAAAACGAGCGCGAGAAGCGCCGCCGATATTGGAATTAAAAAATACATTTATTTCTCCGTATAAAAGCCTCGCGTAGACATAGTCCGCGCGAGGCGTGGTATTATCTGTGGAAGAGCTTCTTCGTCTGATATCTCGGCTCGCAGGAGAGGTGAACGCCAAGCTTACGGAAGGTGCTTGCATCTACCTGTGAGAGGATAACGGTGGAATGAACCTCAGCTCCGCGAAGCGAATCTATCGCGGCGAGAGCTTTTGCTGCGTCCTCACTGTTGACCGCGGAAACGGAAAGCGCGATAAGAACCTCATCGGTATGTAAGCGAGGGTTATGATTTCCGAGGTGAGCGGTTTTAAGTCGCTGAATGGGAGCGAGTATTTCGGGGGATATTACGTCGGTATCGTCGTCAATTCCCGCAATTGCCTTAAGCGCGTTAAGAAGAGCCGCGCTCGAAGCGCCGAGAAGCGCCGAGGTCTTACCGGTAACGATCCTACCGTCGTTAAGCTCTATTGCAGCAGCGGGAGCGCCGGTCTCCTCTGCCCTTTTAAGAGCGGCGTCAACGCACTTACGCTCTGCCGCAATGCTGATCGAAAGCTGCTGCATAAGCATTTCGATCTTATTCACCTCAACGTCGTTACCCGCACCCTGACGGCGATTGCAAAGAGCATTGTAGTAGCGGCGGATTATCTCCTGACGAGCGGCGGCGCAAACCGTCTGATCGTCGTATATACAGAATCCCGCCATATTAACGCCCATATCGGTGGGCGACTTATACGGACATTCACCGAGAATACCCTTGAACATCGAGCGAAGCACCGGGAATACCTCAACGTCGCGGTTATAGTTTACCGTCGTTACGCCGTAGGCTTCAAGGTGGAAGGGGTCGATCATATTAACAT